>WHTT01000077.1 GCA_009377605.1 Luteitalea sp. | reverse complement strand
AGGAAGTGTGGCTCGAAGAACCGCGATGCGGGCGAGATGCGGTCGGCAGGGATGCGGTTGCCCGGGAACGGCTCACCGGTCGTCGGGTCGATGATGGGCGAGCCGAGGTGTGAGAAGTCCCCCTGGAACATTGACGGCGTCGGAACTGTCTGGTTGTACACGCGAAAGTCTGTAAGCGGACGCGCCTGCCCGCTTCCAAAGAAGAAGAGCCGGTCACGGACGATGGGACCGCCAAGCGACGCGCCGACCTCGTGGCGCTCGAACTCGGGGGGATCCTCTGTGGCGAACGCATTTCTGGCGTTCAGCGCATCGTCTTGAAAGAACTCCCACACGGTGCCGTGGATATCGTTGGTGCCAGAGCGAGAAGCCATGACCACTTGAATCGGGCTCCGTCCAGACGAGGCATCGAAGCTGGAGGTCTGGACGGAGAACTCTGCGATGGTCTCGACGTTCGACACGCCCATCGCTCCCTCGTCCATGCCGGAGTTCGCGTTGGCCCCATCGATCTGAAAGCCGGTCGCATTCGAGCGGGCGCCGAGCCCCTGTACGTACGCATTCCGCTCGGCTCCGGAATCACTGGTGATGAATCGCATTCCCGGGACCAACCCCACGAGCGCCACCGGATTGCGCGTCCTCAACGGCAGCTCTCGGATCTGGTGCATCTGGACGACGGTCTGTACTGCGCTGTTGTCGGTCTGCAACGACTCCGCCGCCCCGCCGACCACCGTGACCTCCTGCGTCAACTTGCTGATGCTCAGCATTGGAAACAGCCGTCGCCGCTCTCCGACGGTCAAGACGATGCGCTCGGCCTTCCACGCGTTGAATCCACTCGCGGCAACGGTAACCTCGTACGGGCCGATCGGGAGCGCCCAGATCTCGAAGCTGCCTCGCGTGTCGCTCTCGGCCGTTCTCGCCAAGCCCGTCTCGAGCTGCACAACGGCAACAGAAGCGCCGGGCACAACGGCGCCCGAGCTGTCCGTGATTACACCCGAGATCGACGTCTCGGTGCCGACCTGAGCGACGGTGGTCACGGCGAGCGCCAGGTGCATTCCCAGACAGGCAAGCGCACACCATACGCTTTTCATGGCTTCCCCTCCTCATTGGACCGGTGGCCCACGATGAACTCTCTAGCGGGAGCGCACACGATTCAACCGTGCACGACACTGCTGAGGGGCGACCGTTCAATTGGTTGAACGGAATCGTGAGCGCCCGACCCAAAGGTCGGGCCTACAGATTTCGGTTGAGGCACGATGGGCATGTAGGCCCGACCTTTAGGTCGGGCGGGGCGGGGCTAAAGCCCCGCCCCTGGAACTCATTGGAGGAGGCGTACGTGGATCGTCGGAGTGCATTGCATCTGCTGATGGGGGGTAGCGCATCGCTCATAACGACAAGGAAGGCCGCCGCCGGACAAGACGTTCCCGGCATGGGCGCGAGCCCTTTCACGTCGTGGCCTGCAGTCCCGACCGGGACGCCATGTCCCAGCGAGCCGAGCATCGAGATCGCCCGCACATGGTGGGCACCCCAACGAGACGTCTGGACCCCCATCGGATGGAAGAACCATCTCTTCCGGTTCAACGTGCTCTACAACGGAACCCTGATGTTCGAGCCGTTCGACCAGCGCAAGCCACACACGGCTCGTTATCGAGACCTGGACTTCCAGCTCACCTTCACTCCGAGCGCGGACGGATCCCCGCCGCCGTTACCGCCGATTCCGACACGCGTGTATCACCTCGACGGCGGCTTCGGCATCCAAGGTTGGCGCGACGACCACCAGACCCCGGTGCTGTGGACCGAATGGCCGCTGCAGGAAGGTTTGGTGATCCGCCAGGAAGTCTTCGCCCACGTGCCGGGTGAGCGGCCCGTGACGACGGGCGTGGAGCCGCTCTACGCCTGGGTGCGCTTGTCAGTAGTGCATGTCGACGAGATTCGCGCCGCGAAGCGATTTGCGGTTGCCTTGCAGCTCAGTCGACTATATTTCCGGCACGAGTACCCATGGAAGCACGAGGACGGCGTCGTGCTCGTGGCGGATCCGAAGCGCGCGCCGCTAATGGCGCCGCTCAGGGAGATGGGCCGCGACACCCAGTCCGGTGTGCGCATCATCAATGCAGAGGGGCGTGTGCGACTCGCGGTCGCGCCCTCGCCGGCCGGACCCCTGCCCTTTGCAGAGAGCGCACCAGGCAGCCGGATCTACAACCTCGCTGTGGAGCTGCCGGGTGAACAGGGGGCGCACGCCGATCTGCTGGTGGCGGCGTTGCCACAGGAGCAGGCTGCGTTCGACGCCGAGCTGGCTCGTGGCTTCGATGGAGCGCTCGCTGCGTGTAAGCCCTACTGGAAGGAGACAACGCAAGATGCGGCGCGGGTGACCACACCCGAGCACTTCGTCAACCATGCGATCGAGCGGAACATCCAGTTCGCCCAGATCATCGCCGAGAAGAATCCGACCAGCGGGGAATACACACTACTGTCGGGCTCTTATGGTTACGACGTGCTCTGGAGCACGCCGACGTCGATGACCAGCCACATGCTGCTCGACCTGCTCGGACATCATGAAGCCGTGGCGCGCTATGCCGAGCTCTATCGAAGCACGCAAGGCACGGTCAAGCCTCCTGGAAAGAGCTATGTGCTCCACCCAGGGTACTTCAGCACGCCCAAGACGCTCACCGCCATCGACTGGCTCTCGGATCACGGCGCCATTCTGCATCTCGTCGCATATCATGCGTTGCTGACTGGCGACCCACGCTTCATCGACGCATGGCTCGAGCCTATCGTCAGCGCCTGCGCGTTCATCGAAGACGCCTGTGCCATCACCGGCCACGCGGGTGTGAAAGGCCTCCTTCCACCGGCCGTGGCGACCGACGAAGGCGTTGAGACGCAAGCGGTCTGGGTCATGGGCTGGAACTACAAGGGCCTGGCGTCGGCGGTCCGGTTGCTCAAGCGCCTTCAGCATCCACGTGCAGGCCAGCTCGAGGCGTTCGCGGAGACCTTCAGGTCCAGGTTCGTCGAAGCATATCGTGCGCGTGCCGCTGCCGCGCCGACCTGGACCGATGCGACCGGCCAGAAGCACCACGTGCCGGAAGCAAACCTCATCCCGGCCAAGCGCCACATCTTCGGGGACCTCGTGATGTTGGATGCCGGGCCGCTGTTCCACGTCTGGGCCGGCTTGATGGACGCCGACGACCCGCTCATGAGATCGGTGGTGAAGTTCTTTCGTGAGGGCCCGAATCGGCGCCTCTACGGCTATCGCCCAAATCCCCTCGACCGCGCGGTCCTCATCCACGAACAGTCCTCAGGAGAGCCGTGCTACAGCTGGAACATCTGCCACTCGTGGCAGCTCGGCGATCGCCATCGGTTTCTCGAGGGCATGTACGGTCTCTTGACCGGTGCGATCTCGCCGCAGACCTTCATCTCCGGCGAGCATCGTCATGGAATGTACGGCAATGTGTTCGTGGCGCCACTCATCGTGTGGTGTCTACGACAGGCGGTGGTGGACGATGCCTTGCAGCCGGAGGAAGTGCACCTGCTTCGTCTATGTCCTTTGGCCTGGATCTCTTCGCGTGAGGAGACTGTGTTCGAGAAGATGCCGACCGAGCACGGACCGGTCAGCCTTCGGTTTCGGCTCTCGCAGGATGCGGCAACGCTCTCCGTGTCCTTCGCGGCGGAATGGCGCGACCAACCGCCGCGCGTGGTGCTGCACGCGCCACCCGTTCCCGGTTTGCAGCGCGTCGAGGTCAACGGCCAGACGCATGATGTGTCCGACCGTGGCGGCACCATCACCATACCTGTAGCGCGTGGTCTTTAGCCTGCAGGAATCGACCTTTGGGGGACGTGCAACATGCGACATAGCAGGAACACACAACTGGATCGACGGCAGTTCGTTCGGCGGGGAGCGGCGGTGGTGACTTGCGCGTGGCCGGTGTTGAGCGCAAGGGACACCAGGGCCGCCTCGCCGGTCCGCCGTGCCGGCTTCTCCATGTCGTCCACCACTGCTCAAGACACAGATATTCTCATTCCCCACATAGACGACGAATGGTGGCGCATCGCTGGGAATCCTGACTTAGGACGGTACACGACAAGAGAACAACAGCCGGTTGACTTTGGTGTCTGGCAGGCTGCTGATGGCACATGGCAGTTATGGTCGTGTATTCGTCAGACGAAAGCCGGCGAGAATACCAGACTGTTTTATCGTTGGGAAGGTAAACGGCTCACCGATACACATTGGCAACCGATGGGCATTGCGATGGAGGCCGACACGACCTTGGGTGAGGCATCTGGAGGATTGCAGGCACCCTATGTGTTCAAAGAGAACGGTACCTACTACATGGTCTATGGCGACTTGAACCGGATAAGCCTGGCAACCAGCCAGGATGGAAAACGGTTCACGAGGGTATCAAACGAAAAGGGCAAGCCTGATCTGTTCACGGGACCTTACAATCACTCACGGGACCCCATGGTCTTGCGAGATAATGGCTTGTATTACAGCTATTATATGGGGCACACGCACGAAGATGGAACCGTCGTAGAGAATGGTCAGAGAGTGAAGAAGAGATTCAAGATTGAATCGTCACTTAGACGGCATCCGGATGACGAAGCTCCAGTGGAAATCAGCAGCGCCGGCGCGATGAGCTTACAGCGACACCCCGAGGCCTATTCCCTCAGGGAGCAGGGCGTGTCCGCGATCGAAGCGAATCAACGGCTCACCGACGCGCCGCGTGTGGTACAGCGGCCCAATGATGTCGTGATGAATGATGGGGGAGAGCGCGGGCATGGTCACGGCGAGGTGCAGCATGGCCGCAGTGGCAATGTCCCACTCGAGGTTGCTCCCAATCACACAGCGCAGGCCGGCAGCGGCGGCAAGGCTGGCAATCTCCAGCGAGCGGCGTATTCCGCCGTTCTTGCCCGGGTACACGCTAATCAGGTCGCAGGCATCGGCGCGAATGGCATCCAGCCCATCCTGTGGCGTGAACACCGATTCATCGAGCATGATGGGGATGCTGCTGCGCTGACGGAGCCGCGCGCAGCCTCGGAAATCGCGACGGCGCAACGGCTCCTCGATGACGTTGACGCCGAGTCGTTCGAGCCCGGGGAGCGCCGCGACGACCTGCTGCTCGGTCCATCCAGCGTTTGCGTCGACGCCGAGCGGGAAGTCATCCCCAACGGCAGCGCGCACGGCACCCACTCGCTCGAGGTCCTCCGGCACGGAGAGCCCCACCTTGACCTTGGCGGCCCGAAAGCCTTGCGCGAGCGCCCACTCGGCTACGCGCGCCGCCTCGCTAGGTGAGAAGGCTCCGATCGACGCCTTGAGCGGAATCTCACCTGTCCGCCGCGCTCCACCGAGGAGCAGGTTGGCGGGCACGCCCAACAGCTTGGCGGCGGCGTCCAGCAAGGCCATCTCGATTGCAGCTTTGGTAAAGGGGTTCCCAATGATTGCCAGATCGATTGCATCGGATAGACGTGCGACATGCCGGGGATCCTGGCCAACGAGGAGCGGTGTGAAGAGCTCCTCGACGACCGCCACGGCGCCCGCTTGCGACTCGCCGCTCCAGGCTGGAACGACGTTCGCCTCACCGATCCCAGTCGCACGTTCGTCTGTGTGCACGTGAACCAGCACGTACCGGGAGACGGGATGCGATCCGGCCGCGCTCACGATCGCCAGCGCCCGGTTGACGTCGATCGTGTGCGGCACCGCTTCGATGGAAACAATCCTCGCCACGTCGTCTCCTATGGACGGCAGGTGCGGGGGACGCGCCCTGCCATCGTGATGGTAGGGACGCCTCGCCGAGGCGTCCGTTTGACAGAGGTTAGTCGATGCCGAGCAGCTGCAGCGTATCGCGATGTATCAGCGCCTCGAGCTTTGCTTCGGGAATTCGTGGCAGACCCGTTCCGCGCGTGATGTCATTCACCTTGCCGAGCGCCTCAATGGTCGAGCGAGGGGTGGTAACGGGATAATCGGAGCCGAATAGGAGCTTGTCGATGACGCCGTACTCGAGCGCCAACACGAGCGCGTTGTAGAACTGCCAGGGTCGATAGTAGAGGGCGGAGATGTCGGCAAAGAGATGGGGGTGCTTTCGGATGAGGACGAGCGTTTCCCCAATCCACGGATGACCGAGATGGGCGATGACCATGCGCAGCCGCGGGCACTCGAGCGCCACTGGCTGAAGCAGCACGGGATTGGCCACTTCGAGCGACACGTTCTGGCAGAACGTCGTGCCCTGATGGATCAGGATTGGAATCTCCAGCTCCTCCGCACGTTTGAACAGACGTGTGATCCGAGGATCGCCCGGATGGATGTTCTGATAGATAGGGCCCAGCTTCAGCCCTCGAAGGCCAAGCCGCAGCACCGCGTGGTCCAGTTGTTCCACCGCCGTCTCGTCATGAGGGTCGACTGCACAGAATCCGACGAGCTTGCCTGGGTCACGGGCGACATAGTCCGCCACGTACTCGTTGGGAACGACGTAGCCCACATGATGCGCGCGAAAGCCAAGAACAATAGCGCGGTCGACGGCCTGCATGGCGGCCCAATGCTCGTCGAGATCGACGGCGAACTGAAGGTTGGGATTGCCGGCTACCGCCCTGGCATCGGCGACGAACTGCTCGCTCACGTGGCTGTGGTCTCCAATATGCGTATGGCAATCGACGATCATTCGCGCCTCCCAGGAAAAGGAACCGGGTACCTTTTTCGCTCCCGAAAAGGTACCCCGGTCCCATTGTGGCGCGCCCATGATATCGGCCGGGCGGCGAGCGCATCGTTCAACAGACTGAACGATTGCGGCCTTCACCTGCCGTCTGCAATTGCTGAGCGCGCACTGGCCCCGCTAGACTGCGCCGCAGGAGGAAAAGGCCATGCGGCGCACCGGCAGTTGTCTGCTCATACTCGCCTGTCTCTTCGGAGGCTGCTCGTCGGATGTCGAGACCGGACCACGGCCAACCGAGGCACAACCGGCGCCCCGGATCCGCGTGAGCGCCTGGTACTGGCTCAACTCGGCGCCGAAGGACGAATGGGCGCGAGATTTCGCGAAGATGCGGGAACTGGGCTTCACGCATGTCGTGGTTGGGTGGGGGCTCAACTCATCGGCCGGCGTGCTGCGGGTCGCCGACACGCGCGACGCCATGCAGTGGGCACACGACGCGGGGCTCGGTGCGTACATCATCGTGTGGCATCCCACGCACAACCATCTGGAGCGCCGGCCGGACCACCAGCAGGTGAGTGTCACCGGGAAGCATCTGTTTACCTTCGACCCATTCAACGCCGAGTGGCGCGCGACCCAGTGGAAGGAGTACTTGCAAACGCTCGCTCGCACCTACAAGGACGAACCGGCAATGGCAGGCTATCTCTTCGACGACTCGTTCATGACTGGCCCCATGGAGACGGTCAGCGGTGAAGGGCTGGGACCAGACGAAGACATCGTCTCGTACAACACCTGGGAAAAGAAAGCCTTCGGTGAGCCGCTTCCTACTTCATCAAAGGATCCGCGCTGGAAGGAGTGGGTCGAGGCTCGCGCGCAATGGTGGGAGGACTGGGCCGCAGACACGGTCGAGTTCATTCGTGCGATCGACCCCGATCAAGAGCACGAGATATACCTCGAGGACCTCGACTACATCCTCGACCCGGTGCATCGCGAAACGAAAGGGCTGGACTTCGCGCGCGTCGCGAAGCACTTCGACGCGGTCGGCGCGTACACGATGGCGGAGTACGACGATACGCCTGGCGCCACTGAGCGCGCCATCGAGCGGACGCGCCGCGCCATCGTCAAGCTCCGCGAGATCGTGGGCGCAGAGAAGAAGATCATCTACACGTTCTGGATTGCCAACCCCAAGGAAGAGTTCCAGGACGGCCCGGCAAAGTATCCCACCGTGCCACAGATCCGACAGATAGCCGAGGCGGCGCTCGCCGAAGGGATCACGCACCTCGACATGTATGGCTATCGGATAGGCGACTTTCGTGTCACCGATGAGAACTGGGTAGAGAAACGGCCCAATGCCGGGCCAACCTATCCGATCACGGGACAGTTTCCGCAGAAGTTCCTCTGGGATCGACCGCAGCTGCATGAAGAGTTCGGGAGGTATTTCAGGGGTCTGAATGAATCGTGACGTTCATCGACTGGCTCATTGTCATCGTCTATTGCGCCCTGTTGGTGGGCGTTGCGCTGCATTTCCGGCGCGTCGCGTCGCGCGGCGTCGAGGATTACTTCCTGGCCGATCGCAAGCTGCCATGGTGGGTGATAGGGCTATCCGACTCCGCCTCCTACACCGGCGGCGGTCAAGGCTTCCTGATGGTGTTCTTCCTGGGAGGCTTTGCGGGCCTGTGGTTGATGGCATGGTTGAGTTGGGTCATCTGGATGCCGCTGGTGGCTGTCCTGTGGGCGCGCTTCTGGCGACGGCTCGGCGTGGTAACCACCGGAGAGTTCATCGAGCGCCGCTACGGTGGCCGCCGAGCGCGGCTCTATCGGAACGTGTTCGCGGTCTACGCGTGCGTGGCCTGGGGCCTGACCGCGCTGGCGTACGCGTCGGCTTGGATGGCAGCGACAATCGCGCCGATGCTGGGCTGGACCAACGGGCAGGTCTTGCTGGTCTTTGGCGGGATCACGCTCTTCTATACGCTGTTGTCCGGATTCCTCGCTGTCGCCTACAACGATGTCATTCAGTTCTCGGTGCTCATTCTCGGCAATCTGCTCTTCGGCGTCATGCTGCTCAGCCGCGAGGGAGGCTTCGAGGCGGTCTGGCAAGGTATCGAGACACTTCGCGGAGGCGGCTTTCTCAGCCCCTGGCCCCAAGGCGACGAGCTGACGGCCATCTCTGTGGTGGCCCTCATCGTCCAGGGGCTGTTCTTCGCGGGCTCTCCGTACGCCGGTGAGGGTTTCACCGCGCAGCGGTATCTGGCGGCGCGCAATGAAAGGCATGCGGTCGCTGGCCAGATATTCAACGGGTTGCTCGCCCTCGTGATCCGTTTGATCCCGTTCATTCTCATCGGCCTTGCCGCCGCCGCCATGTTTGCGCCAGAGGATGTGGCCGTGCCGGCGCAGCTCTGGGGTGACCTCGCCAAGAACCATGCGACGGCTGGTATCTTCGGCGTGCTGCTGGTTGCCGCCCTCGCCGGCAACATGGCTGGGATCTCCTCGATCGCGAATTGGGCCGTGTCGTATCTGATGAACGATCTGTATCGCGTACGACTTCGCCCGAACGCAGACAGTCGTGAGTATGTCGCCGTCAGCCGTGTGCTCACCGCGGGACTGCTGGGTGCGGCGTTTTTTCTCGGCGCGGCAATTGATCCGCGGAAGCTGGACACCTGGGTGCTCTTCATCAACTCGGCCTTGATGGTGTTTCCGCTGCCGCTCGCCTGGCTGAAGTGGTTTTGGTGGCGGACGAACGTCTATGCGGACATGGTGGGCATTCTTGGCGCCGTGCCTGCCGGGTACCTGGTCTGGTTCGGGTCGGACGCCGTCGTGCCCGCTCGGCTGCGCGAATCCATTCACAGCCTCACCGGCGTGAGTCTCGACGGCCTCGTGCCGGCGTTCGGCAATCTCGAGGTGTACCCATTCTGGATGGGCTTTGGGATTCTCTTCGTGCTAGGCTGGACATCGATTCTGCTGGCAACGTTCCTCGGGCCGCCCGAGGATCCGAAGGTGCTCGATGCGTTCTATCGGACCGTTCGTCCCATCGGTTGGTGGGGCCCGGTGCGCGCTCGCCTCGAGGTGGGCGACCAGCAGGCGTTCCGCGAAGAGACTCGTCGCGATCTGCGCGCGTGCGCAAGCGGCGTCTCCTTCTATTTCTCGCTCGTGGTGGCGTTCTTCAGCGTGATGGGCGGCTGGTTTGCCACCGCAGCCCTCGCTGCCGCTGTTGCGTTGGTCACCGGCATTCACTTCTTCCGGTCTACGCTGGGCAACGCCGAGACTTCTCACAACTAACCGATCCACTGCTCGGTGACGTGCGATGAGATGGCTGCTGCCGTCTCCATGACGCGGCGCGCGAGCTGCTCGTAGTTCTCGGCGTCGACGTCCATCGTCCGACCCACCACGCTCAGCGCGGCAAGCGGCACATCGCCAGCGCCACGGACGGGCGCCCCAATGCAGCGCATCCCAATCTCTTCCTCCTCGTCATCCAACGCATACCCACGTCGACGGACCGTCTCCAGCTCCTCCTTCAGCCGGCGGAGCGACGCTATAGTGTTCTCGTTGTGCCGCAACAAGGGATGCCGCGCGACGATCTCGTCCACGTGGTCCTCGGGGAGATAGGCGATGATTGCTTTGCCGAGCGCCGTGCAGTGAACGCTGATCCGCTTGCCCACCCAGGTGGCCACGCGAATGGGCTGCGGCGGCTCGAGCTTGTCCAACACGACGACCGATCCCTCCTCGAGCATTCCGAGATGGACGACGAGTCTCGTGGATTGCGAGAGACGCTGGAGGAACGGATGCGCCTCCTCCCGAAACGCAATCCCGTTCAACGCGCGGTCTGCCAGCTCCCGAAAGCGAAGGCCCAGACGAAAGGTGCGCGTGCGGCCGTCACGATGCACGTAGCCTGCGCGATCGAGCGTCTGCACGAGATAGTGGACCGAGCTCTTCGGCAGACCGAGGGAGCGGGCGATCTGGGCGGCCGAGAGACCCGCACGCGACTTGGCCAACACCTCCAAGATGGCGAGCGCCCGCTCGAGCGCCGGAACGGTTGGCCCTGTCACACTCATGCTGGACTTCTCGCTGCTGCAATCACCCGGGCCGTCGCCGCAGCTTCATCCGAACTTTACCTCATCGACACGCGGTTCGGCATCTCGAGGCCATGGCGCTACACCCTGATGAGGTGGCTTGAAATGGTGCTCGGACGCCTCGGCGAGGCGTCCCTACCTCGGAACGCGCCGTGCTAGAATGCCGCGGCAACTCACAGCATCATGCGATGGTCTAGGCTGGCTCGCTTCCTCTGCGTCTCGTTATTGGCCGCGTGTGCGACCCACGAGACGCGGCTCGATGGTCCGACCTTCAACGAGCATGTCCGAAGCGCAGCGCCGCGTTCTCCGGAGGAGCAACAACGAGGCTTCACGCTGCCCGCGGGCTTCCGAATCGAGCTCTACGCGTCCGAGCCGGACATCGGGAAACCCATGAACATCGCGTTCGACGCCGACGGGAGACTGTGGGTCACGCAATCACAGGAATACCCGCACGCTGCGGCACCGGGAAAAGGCACGGACCGCATCACGATCCTGGAAGACACGGATGCGGACGGCAGCGCGGACCGCTTCATCCCTTTCGCCAACACGCTCAACATCCCGATAGGCGTGCTGCCTTACAAGAACAACGAAGCGATCGCCTACAGCATTCCGAGCGTGTACCGTCTTGCGGATACCGATGGAGACGGCCGGGCCGACGAGCAGTCCGAGATTCTGGGCCCTTTCGAGCACAAAGACACACACGGCATGGTCAACAACTTCACGGCTGGCTACGACGGCTGGATCCATGCCTGCCACGGGTTCACGAACGAATCCACGGTGGCCGGCTCGGATGCCCATTCAGTCCACATGGTGTCGGGGAATACGTTCCGATTCCGGCCCGATGGCAGCCGAGTGGAGCATACGACGCACGGCCAGATCAATCCATTCGGTTTGGCGTTCGACGAGCTCGGGTATCTGTATTCGACGGATTGCCACACCGCGCCGCTCTACCAGCTCATTCGCGGCGGTGACTATCCGCAGTGGGGCCGAGAAGAAGGGATGGGGTTTGCGCCGGAGATGCGTCCACACGGGAAAGAGGCAACGGCGCTCGCTGGTCTCGCCTACTATGCGGACCAGATCTTTCCGAAGGACTATCAGCGCAACTTCTACGTCGGCGATGTCGTTGCCTCGAGGATCTACAGATATTCGTTCGAGTTCAAGGGCTCGACGCCGGTGGCGACGCGAGAGCCAGACTTCGTCGTCAGCGACGACCCCTGGTTCAGGCCGGTCGACGTCAAGCTCGGCCCAGACGGCGCGCTGTACGTCGCGGATTTCTACAATCGAATTATCGGGCACTATGAGGTGCCGCTCGGCCATCCCGGCAGGGACAAGAGGCGGGGCCGAATATGGAGAATCACCTACGAGGGTGAAGCGCACGACGAGCGACCCGCCCTGGCGACGGCTCCCGCTAGCGAGCTCATCGAGCTGCTTGGGCACTCGAACCTGGCGGTCCGGCTGATGGCGGCCGACCAGCTAGTGGACCGTATTGGTGAGCCGGCGGTAGAGCCGCTGACGTCGCTGTTGAAGGACGAGAAGCTCGACGCTCGCGCCTATGTTCACGCCCTGTGGGCGCTCCAGAGACTGGGTGCCCTCGACGAGGCGATTGTGAGACGGTCGGCAACGCATCCGGAAGAGCCCGTAAGGGTCCACACCATGCGTGCCTTGCTGGAGCAGTCGGAGCCGAGCCGCGCGTTCTACCCCGTGATACTCGAGGCACTCGACGACGAGAGCCCACATGTTCGACGGGCAGCGCTGGAAACACTCGTGCAGTATCCTGACCTTCGCACGCTTCGCACGGTCCTGCACCAGCGCCAGCGTGCTCCCACATATGACAGCCATCTGGTTTACACGGCACGTCTTTGTCTTCGCAACCTGTTGAGAGAAGATTCCGTCATCATCGAAGCGCGCGCGATCGAGTGGAGCGACGCGGATGCAGCTGCTCTCGTCGACGTCATGACCGGTGTGGACACGCCGGGGGCTGCCACGTTCCTCCTGGCACACCTCAACAATGCCGCCGCCGCGCCAGACGAGCAGCTACCGCGATTGTTGCAGCACGCTGCCAGGTTCATTCCCGAGCCTCGGATGGACGACTTGATCGGCGTTGCCACCGAGCGTGCCGCTAATGATCTACCTGCTGAGCTCGCGGCCTTGAAGGCTATACGGCAGGGGATCGGCCAACGAGGCGGTACCGACCCGCCGGCACTAGCGACATGGGGAGCAAGGCTCGCCCGCGCGCTCTTGGACAACCCCGTCGCGTGTGGACCAGGACAGCAAGCTCCACCAGACACGCTGGCGCGCGAAATCGACGCTCTCGAGCTGGCGGGACAGTACAAACTCACCTCGGTCGAGCCGACAATCGACGCCTGTCTGGAGACGGCTACGGACAACAACGTGAGGCTGGCGGCAGCACAAGCGCTACTGCACATCGATTCCGGCAAGCACACGGGGACGATCACGAGCATCTTGCAGGACGAGTCGGAGCCCCTCGAGGTCAAGAGAGGCATCGCCACGTCATTGGGCGAGATGCCAGGCACTGTTGCAGCCCCCATCCTCGCAGCGGTTGAGAACGTTCCGCCTACGCTGCAAGGGGACATCGTTCGAGCGCTCGCGAATACGCCGGAAGGTAGAAGCCTCCTATTCAGGAAGGTGAGGGAGGGCGCCATCTTCGCTCGCGTTCTGCTCGAGCCTCAGACGGCCGAGCGCATCCTCGCCAATAGCTCACAGGCCGAAGAGCGCGAATACGAGGCGCTGACTGCCAACGTCTCGCCCGTCAGCGACGACAAAGAGAGCCTCGTCTGGGAGCGGCTGGAAGGCTTTCGACTATCGAACGGACCGGACGAGGAAGGCAACGGCTCCTCTCCCGAGTCGGCTACGTTGGCTGGAGCAGGTGAGAAGGTCTTTGATCAGAACTGCGCTCCTTGTCATCAGGTGAACGGCAAGGGTGGGTCGATCGGGCCTCAACTCACGGGCATCGGCAACTGGGGAGCAACCGCGCTCGCCGAGAAGATCCTGGATCCCAACCGGAACGTCTCCGAGGCGTTCAGGACGTACACCATTACGACCAAGGACAAGAAGGTGCTGTCAGGGCTGTTTCGTAGAGACGAGGGAGCGTCGATAGTCTTCGCCGATGGCGCAGGGAAGGAATTCTCCGTCGCCAAGGCCAACATCGCGGAGCAGCGCGCTGCTCCCTACAGCGTCATGCCTGATCAGTTCGGCGAGGTGCTGTCGCAGGACCAGTTCAATGCGCTGCTCACCTATCTCTTGAGCCTGAAGAATTAGTCAACTCTCTTCGTTCGTAATCGTTCGTACAACGACTGGCGGTAGCGAGAAAGGTTGAACCATGAAGTTTGGCGTGAATACATTCATCTGGTCCGCGGGTATCGATCAGTCGACGCTCGACTTGCTACCAGTCATCAAGGACCGCGGCTTCGACGGGGTGGAGCTTCCAATGTTTCGAGCCGCGGGGTTCCCGGCGGCAGAGGTCCGGCGCGCGCTGGAGCAGAACGCGTTGGAGTGCACCATCTGCGCCGTTCTGGGGAGCGGTCTCAGCATCATCTCGGAGGACGCTGCGGTACGCCGAGCGACACGAACGCATTTGGAGGAATGCATCAAGAGGGCCGCAGAGGCGGGAGCCACCCTGATCGCGGGACCGCTGTACTCACCGGTTGGCTATCTGCCCGGCCGGCGGCGAACGGCGGACGAGTGGAGCGCCGCGGTCGATTGCTACCAAGCCCTTGGCCCCATGCTCGCTCAATACGGTGTGCAGATCGCGATAGAGCCGTTGAACCGCTTCGAGACGTACTTCCTCAACACCACCGCTGACGCCTCCGCGTTGTGCGACGCGATCGGCCATCCGAGCGTCGGCATCCTTTTCGATACGTTCCACGCCAACATCGAAGAGAAGAACGTCGGCGCGGCCTGCCTGTCGGCCGGGCCTCACCTGAAGCACGTGCACACCTGTGAGAACGACCGGGGAACGCCGGGCAGCGGGCACGTCGATTGGAGCGGCGTGTTCGACGCTCTCCACGCCGTGCAATACGACGGCTGGCTCACCATCGAGAGCTTCGGGTTCTCGATCGGCGAGCTCTCGGCGGCGCCCGCGATTTGGCGCGACCTGGCCGCCACGCCCGAGGCCATTGCCTTCGACGGAGTCCTCTTCCTCAAGCAACGCGCGGGCACGAGCCACCACGATGTCAACCGCCGTGAGCGGTGACGGGCAGGCGAGCGCAGCGCGTGGGGACTATCATCGATTCGCATCATCATTTCTGGCGATTCGACCCCGCTGAGTACCCGTGGATTGACCAGAGCATGCGTGTGCTTCGGCGGGATTACCTACCCGCCGCGCTGGAGGCGACGCTGCGAGATACCGGTGTCGACGGTGCGATCTCCGTGCAAGCGCGCAGCTCGATCGCCGAGACCGACTTTCTCCTGGAACAGGCCCGCATCATGCCGCAGGTGCGTGGCGTCGTCGGCTGGGCGCCCCTCAAGAACGACAGGGTCGGAGAAATCCTGGACCGGTTCCTGGCCAATCCGCGCTTCAAGGGCGTGCGCGAGGTCACGCAGGGGCTGCCAGACGAAGCGTTCTTCACCGATGACGACTTCAATCGCGGATTGCGTGAAGTCACCCGACGCCGCCTCGCATACGACCTGCTCGTCTACGAAGATCAGCTCGAAGGGGCGATTCGCTTCGTCGACCAGCATCCGGAGCAGCGCTTCGTGCTCGACCACATCGGTAAACCGGTGATTCGCCGCGGCGCTCCAGACGCGAGCTGGGTTGCTCGCATTGAATCTCTGGCCGCGCGACCCCATGTCGCCTGCAAATTCTCTGGCGTGGTGACCGAGGTACGCGAGCCAACCTGGGACCTCGAGCTGCTGAGGCCCTACTTTCAAATCGTGTGGGGCACGTTTGGCGCTGGCCGGGTGATGTTCGGGTCCGACTGGCCCGTCTGTCTGCTGCGGACCACCTACCGCGACTGGCTCGATGTGGTCGATCGGCTCGTCGAATCGTTGTCGACAGACGCACGCGCTGCCTTCTTCCATCGGAATGCAGTCCGATGGTATCGGCTATAAGATGACTGCGATGGTCGTCGCCTATCGTTATCTGGTGTCGGGGCGGGTACAAGGCGTGGGATTCCGGTTCTTCACCGAGGATGCCGCCGCTCGCGAAGGGCTCTCGGGTCAGGCGCGGAACCTGCCCGACGGTCGGGTTGAGATCTCGGTCGAGGGTGAGGCAGAGGCAGTCGCCCGCTTCGAGCGTTCGATTTGGCAAGGCCCGCCAGGCGCGCGTGTGGACGACGTTCTGACGGAAACGCAACCGGCCACCGGACGCGTGACGGGATTTCGGATTCGTGGCTAGCACACTCGCACAGGAGACGCATGAACACCGCAACGACAACCGACACCCTCAAGAGCAAGATCCGGCACATCCCTGACTTTCCGAAGCCGGGGATTCTCTTCTATGACATCACGACGCTGCTCCGAGATCGGGATGGCTTGAGGCTGGCGATCGATGCGCTCGCCGCGCCGTACACGACCAGCGATATCGACCTCGTGGTGGGCATCGAGAGCCGCGGGTTCATCCTCGGCGCCGCCGTGGCGGATCGGCTCGGCGCGGGCTTCGTGCCGGTGCGTAAGGTGGGAAAGCTCCCTGCTAAGACGGTCCGCGTCTCCTACGACCTCGAATACGGGACCGATAGTCTCGAGATGCACCAGGACGCGCTTGGTGGCACCCACCGCGTACTGATCGTGGATGATTTGCTGGCGACCGGCGGCACGGCGCGGGCCACGGTGGATCTCGTGCGCGGACTGGGCGGGACGGTGCACGGTGTGGCGTTCTTGATCGAGCTGCTTGCCCTCCGTGGGCGGTCGAAGCTCGAAGGCGAGCCGGTCATGTCCGTGCTACAGTATGAGGAATAGCCGCGCTATAATCACGGGTTGAGCGAGCGTGTAGCTCAGTAGGATAGAGCGGCCGCCTCCTAAGCGGCAGGTCGCCGGTTCGACTCCGGCCACGCTCACCAACCTTCGCTCGCCTGTCTTGTGAGCGAGCTTCGGTTGGCAAGCCACAAGGGCTTGCCCGCCGTAGCTTTAGCGAAGGCGGGCCGCAGGAACATATCCCCGCATGAAGCAATCAGAGCGACGTCATCTCCGCCAAAACGAAGTCGCGGCAGCCGTCACTTGGCTCCAGGGCCGTATGGCAAGCTACTGGGGAGCCGTCGGTTGGACGATGGCGATAGCTGTCGTGGCGATCGTGGCCGTCGGCGGCTACCTCGCGTGGCGATCGTACGTGGAGCGACACGCAGGGGCCTTACTGGCAGACGGCATGGTTGTCGCCACGGCGCCGGTGGTCACGCCTGCGCAATTGTTGACCAATCCGCCTCCGGAGGGCCAGGAAACGTTCTCCTCGAGTCAAGCGCGGGCCGCGGCATCGGTCTCCAAGCTCCTGCACGCGGCCGAGACGTATCCGGCCACGTCGAGCGGTATTGCGGCACGCTACTACGCGGCGACCGCCCTCGCCGAGACGGCGAAGCTCGACGAAGCGCGTCAACAGTATCAGGGGGTCATCGATCGTGATGCTGACGGGTTGTGGGGACGCATGGCGCGGCTCGGACTCGCAACCGTCGACCTGCGCGCGAAGCGCTACGACGCCGCCATCACAGGGTTTCGTAGCCTCCTGGCCAACGCGGATGCCGACCTCCCGGCAGATGGCCTGCTCATGCACCTCGCGCAGGCATACCAAGAGGCGGGCAAGCGCGATGAGGCGATACGCGCCTACAACCGCATCGTCAGCGAGTTCCCAGAGTCGCTCTATGTGAGCGACGCCACGACACGTGTCGAAGCGCTCAAGACAGCGCTATGAGGATTGCCCTCCTGCAGCTCAACCCGATCGTGGGCGATCTCGTGGGCAATGCCGCCCGCATTCGCGCAGCAGTCGAGCGGGTCGGCTCCCAGGCGGACCTGTGCGTGACGTCGGAGATGTCACTCACGGGTTACCCTGCACGCGACTTGCTCCTGCAGCCCGGCTTCGTGCGGTGCGCCGGTGAGCAGCTCGAGCTGTTGGCCGACGCGCTCAGCGCGGCACCCCCTGTGCTCGTGGGTCTGCCACAGCCGAACCCCGCCGCCATCGGACGGCCACTCTTCAACACGGCCGCGCTGATTGAACGGAGGCGAGTGGCCCTGACCTTCACGAAATCGCTGCTCCCGACCTACGACGTCTTCGACGAAGACCGGTATTTCGAGCCTGGCCGCGGTGTGGAGTCGCTGGTGCGTAACGGGACGCGTCTCGCCGTGAGCATCTGCGAGGACGTCTGGAACGACCGCGACTTCTGGCGCATACAGCGCTATCATCGTGACCCCATCGAAGAAGCCTCCGGACAGGGCGCGCACGTCTTGATCAACCTGTCCGCTTCGCCGTTCGCCTCGGGAAAACAGCAGCTGCGGGAGGCGATGCTCTCGAGCCTCGCCAGGAAGCACCGCATGGTGCTCCTCTACGTGAATCAGGTGGGCGGCAACGACGATCTCATCTTCGACGGGCGGAGCATGGTGTTTGGCGCCGACGGCCATCTCATCGCCCGCGGGGCCGCGTTTGCCGAAGACATCGTCCTGGTCGATCTGGACACCGAGATGGCGTTCGCACTGCCTGTCGCTCCAGGTGACGAGTGTGCGCCTAGATCGCCGGACGACGATGTGCATGGCGAGGAAGAGCTGTTCGAGGCGCTCGCTCTGGGCACGCGCGATTACGCTCGTAAGTGCTCCTTCACGGATGCCGTGATTGGGCTCTCGGGCGGCATCGACTCTGCCCTCACGGCAGCGATTGCGGCCCGCGCGCTAGGTCGCGACCATGTATTGGGCGTCCTCATGCCATCGCCATACTCGAGCCGAGGCAGTCTGGACGATGCGCAAGCGCTCGCGGTTCGACTCGGTCTGCGCACGGTGGAGATTCCCATCGGCACGCTGATGGAGTCGTATGACCTCGCATTGCATGAGGCCTTCGCGGGGCGGCCAGCCGATGTGACGGAGGAGAACGTCCAGGCCCGCATCCGCGGCAACCTCCTGATGTCGCTCGCCAACAAGTTCCGGGCGCTGCTGCTGACCACGGGGAACAAGTCGGAGCTGGCGGTCGGCTACTGCACGCTGTACGGCGACATGTCGGGCGGTCTCGCGGTCATCGCCGATGTTCCCAAAACCATGGTGTATCGCGCCGCGCGATGGTTGAATCGGGAGCAAGAGGTCATCCCAACTGCCATTCTCACGAAGGCGCCGTCGGCCGAGCTGCGGCCGAACCAGACCGATCAGGATAGCTTGCCGCCGTACGATGTGCTGGACCGCATCCTCGAGCGTCACATCGAGGATCATGCGTCGCTCGACCGACTGGTCGCCGAAGGCTTCGACGAAGAAACGGTACGCCAGGTTCTGCGACTGGTGCGCCTTGCCGAGTTCAAGCGCAAGCAGGCGGCGCCAGGACTCAAGGTCACCGATCGCGCCTTTGGCAGCGGCTGGCGCATGCCGATTGCGCGCGCAGATTGGGAGTGTGCACGTCAGGGTGAGGGGGTGACAGGGTGAAGGGGGTGACAGGGTGACAGGGTGAAGGGGTGACAGGGTGAAGGGGTGACAGGGTGAGGGGGTGACTGGGTGAGGGGTGACAAGGTGACTGGGTGATTCGAGAATACGGGGCGAAATCGGGCGACCCTTTCACTTTCGCTCGATGAGTGCCTCGAGCACTCAGGCCACCCGTTCACCCTGTCACCCCCTCACCCTGTCACCCCCTCACCTTGTCACCCCATCACCCGACGCGCCCTGCCACGGTGGCGCTAATGCACGGTATAGGGCCCCTGCAGTTTGAACTTGGCAATGGCCGTGTCGAACCGCTCGCCGGTCGGCGTGACCATTTGATAGGTGCCCTCCATGGAACCGAGGGGGGTTACGAGGGGACAAGCAGACGTATACTCGAACTCTTCACCGGGCTCGATGACGGGTTGGAGGCCGACCACGCCAAGGCCGCGCACTTCCTGGATCTCACCGTCGGCGTCCTTGATAATCCAGTGGCGGCTGATCAACTGTACCGTCACGTCGCTTTCGTTGCGAATCGTGATCGTGTACAGAAAGAACCAGCGACTCAACTGCGGAGCGGAGTGCTCCGACGAGTATTCCGCCCGTACCACAATCCGAATGCCCCGAGTCACCGCTACCGAACGCGACATAGGCGCCCATTCTACCTCCGCGGGCCTCTGTAGCCGGTGCCGGTTCGCACGGGCCATCAAGTCTGCGCGCGGCTCGACGTTCCTCCTCTGCGAACGCTCGAGGACCGATCCATCCTTCGCCCGCTACCCTGCGTTGCCCGTCACGCGCTGCGCGGGATTCGAGCGGCCGGCAGGCGACGACCATGACCCGAACCTCTAGCCCCGTGATTCGACCGGCAACGCCGGATGACGCCCCGCTGATTCTCGCCTTCATCCGGGCCCTCGCCACATACGAGCGGCTCGAACGGTATGTGACGGCAACCGAGGAAGGGGTGCGAGAGGCCTTGTCTGGACCACATCCTGCAACCGAGGCCCTCGTGGCAGAGGCCGAGGGTAAACCGGTCGGTTATGCCTTCTTTTTTCAGACATTTTCGACGTTTCTGGGGCAGCGGGCGCTGTACCTCGAAGACCTGTTCGTCGCTCCGGAAGCACGGAGCCAGGGGATTGGGCAAGCTCTGCTAGGCCGCGTGGCCCAAATCGGGATACAACGTGGGTGCAGTCGGCTCGAGTGGGCGGTGCTCGACTGGAACGCCCCGGCCATCCGATTCTACCGCCGGCTCGGTGCTGAGCCGGTCACTGGTTGGACGGTCTACCGACTCACGGGATCCGCACTGGCACGCGCCGCTCAGCTGGATACGGCGGCGCGGTGAGGGGGGCGGGGCGCAGGAGCCGGCGCGCGCCGACGGTAGCGGTCGCGCCCTGCGGCCCGGCTCTCCGAGCAACTGCAGTAACTCGTTGCAGCAACCCTAGATCGGGTATCATTGGCGTCGATTGTGTCCTGTTTCTCCTCGTGATGAATGGAGCGGATCGGCCCAATCGGGAGGCTAAGGCCGGCACAGGCTCCCGACAAGCGCCTGAAGTCGAGTCCACGGTTGATCTCTTGGCAAGGTTTCGAGCCGGCGATCGGTCGGCTGTCGACGCCTTGTTCCAACGTTATCTTCCTCCGCTCCGGCGCTGGGCACGCGGCCGGCTGCCCCGGTTCGCGCGCGATCTCCTAGAAACCGAGGATGTCGTCCAGGAGACGATGGTCCATGCCTTCCGGCGGCTCGACCAATTCGAGTTCCGGCACGACGGCGCCCTTCATGCGTATCTTCGTCAGGCGGTCGTCAATCGTATCCGCGATGAGGTGCGGAAAGCCCAACGGCGCCCGTTGTCCCAGGAGCTCGACACCCACGACCACGAAGACCAGGGCGTGTCACCGCTCGAGGAGGCCATCGGGCAGGAGGCCCTGGAGCGCTACGAGCAGGCGCTGGGCAGGCTCAGAGACGAGGACCGGCAGGCGGTCGTGCTGCGTGTGGAGCTCGGCCTCGCGTACGCCGAGGTCGCCCAGGGGCTGGGCAAGAACAGCGCCGACGCCGCTCGCATGGCCGTCGCCAGGGCCTTGATCAAGCTGGCAGCAGAGATGGAGGCGCTTGAATAGACGGAAGGGGTCAAGGGGTCCAAGGGATCTAGGGATCTAGGGGTTGCCGAGCGAGCCGCTTAGGGCTGGCGGCGCCATGTCTGCCGGGTTCACAATCCTCTCCCGATGGTTCTCGTTTGCGCTGTTGGCGTGCTCGGCCCCAACCTGAGAGCGAACCCTGCCACACAACCGTTGGCCCCTTGATCCCTTGATCCCTTGGCCCCTTGATCCCTTGGCCCCTTGATCCCTTGATCCCTGATGTACTCCGACCTCCGCACCTTCATCGACCGCCTTCGGCAAGACGACGACCTCGTGGTGATCGACGCGCCGGTCGACGCGCGGCTGGAGATCGCCGAGATCCATCGGCGCGTCATCGCGGCTGGGGGTCCAGCCCTCCTGTTTCGTAACGTGCGGGGCACGGCGTTCCCCCTCGTCACGAACCTCTTTGGCACGTCACGCCGGGCGGCGCTTGCGTTCGGCGATCGGCCGGAAGCGCTCATTCGGCGGCTCGCGGAGCTGGCCGAGACATTCTTGCCTCCATCGGTGGCGAAGGTCTGGGAAGCGCGTGACGTCCTCCGTTCTCTCGGCCGAGTTGGTTTGCGTCGCCGTGCCCGGGGCCCGGTCACCGAGGTCGAGACCACGGACGTGAGGCTCGACGCGCTCCCGGTGCTGACCTGCTGGCCCGGTGACGGCGGGCCGTTCATCACGCTGCCGCTCGTGTACACCGAGGCGCCTCCTCGACAGAGCTCAGGGCAGGACGCTCGACACGGCCACAACCTCGGCATCTATCGACTGCACGTCTACGACCCGCAGACAACGGGCATGCACTGGCAGATCGGCAAGGGCGGAGGATTTCACTATGCCCTCGCGGAAGCGCGAGGAGAAGCGCTGCCGGTGACGGTCTTTCTCGGTGGTCCTCCCGCGCTCATCCTGTCGGCCATTGCCCCTCTCCCTGAGAACGTGCCAGAGCTGCTACTGGCGTCGCTCGTCGCGGGTGAGCGACTGGACGTCATCGAGGGGCGCGGGCCGCACACGCTCGTCGCGAACGCTGAGTTCGCTCTGCAAGGTGAGGTCCGTTCGGGAGAGCGACACCCGGAGGGGCCGTTTGGCGACCACTACGGCTACTATTCCTTGCGTCACGACTATCCAGTATTTCGCGTGACGAAGATGGCGCATCGACGCGATGCCATCTATCCGGCGACTGTTGTCGGGAAGCCAAAGCAAGAAGACTTCTACATTGGCGATCTGCTCCAGGAACTGCTTTCGCCACTGTTTCCCCTCGTGATGCCGGGTGTTCGAGCCTTGTGGTCGTACGGCGAGACGGGATACCACTCGCTGGCGGCTGCAATAGTACGGGAGCGCTACAAACGAGAGGCGATGGTGAGCGCATTCCGGATCCTCGGCGAGGGGCAGTTGGCCCTCACGAAGTTTCTCCTGGTCACGGATCGTGACGTTGACCTGCGTGACTTCCGTGCGACGCTGACGCACCTGCTCGCCAGGACGCGGCCGGAGACCGATTTGTACGTGCTCGCGAACTTATCGATGGACACCCTCGACTACACCGGCCCGTCGGTCAATGAGGGCTCGAAAGGCGTGTGGCTTGGCCTCGGCGATCCTGTGCGCGAGCTGCCTCGGGCATTTTCCTCCACCGAGGTCCCGGCTGCCGTGACGCGTGTGCATGTGTTCTGTCCGGGATGCCTCGTCGTAGGTGGGCCAACGCGTCTCGCCGAGCCCAAATTTGCCACCCACATCGCGCGTCACTCCGCGTTTGCCGAATGGCCGCTGATTGTCATCAGCGAAGAGCCGGATCGCGTTGCCGCCAGCCCCGTGAACTTTCTCTGGGCGACGTTCACGCGGTTCGAGCCGGCGGCTGACATCGTGGCGGCAAGGAAGCAGGTCGTCCGCAACCATGTGAGCTACAAGGCGCCAGTAGTGATCGACGCGCGTCTCAAGCCCGGTTTTCCGGAAGAGCTCTCATGCGACCCGGAGACGGCCGCCCTTGTCACGCGGCGTTGGCGCGAGTACTTTCCCGCACGCGACGTCGAGATGGGCGACGCCGGCCGAGCACACCTGGATCCGCCGATTGGGAGACATGACGCACAAATCGTGAGGGTCGCGGATGACAATTCCTGAGGACTACATTCTATTCAGCGGGGGAGCGCCGGGCGCGGAGGCCGAATTCGGGGCCAATGCGGAGCGATGGGGCCTGGACGAGGTGAACTTCGGCTTCGAGGGGCACGTCGTGGCCCGCACGCGGGGGATGCGCATCCTGACCCACGAGGAGCTGCAGGCGGGCGACGTGAGCCTCGAGTACATCTCGCGTCTGATGAACCGGCGCTACGCGGACACGCCGACCTTTCGCAAGGTCCTGCAAAGCATTTGGTACCAGGTGAACCACGGCCAGGAGGTCTTCGTCGTCGGCACGATCCTGAACGATGGCCACGTCAAGGGCGGAACCGGGTGGGGCGCCGAGTTCGCGAAGTTGTGCAACAAGCCGTTGCACGTGTTCGATCAGGCGCAAGACGCCTGGTTCACGTGGAACCAGCGTGAATGGGTGCGGCGCCCGCCGGATGATGCCCCTGCGATCACCCAGGCACATTTCACCGGCACTGGCACGCGCATGCTGCAAGACAATGGCCGGCAGGCGATCGCGACGCTCTTCGAACGCGCCTTCGGCAGTCGCGGCGGTAGGTAGGGAGCGCCCTACCGCTCCGTACGTAGCGGACGAGGGCTGAAGGCCTTCGCGACGTGGCACGACCAAGCGCAATCGCTGGAGCTTCTCTCGTATGCGTCATTTCACACTTGACTATTCACCCGAAGCCGTGCTCACAGCAGCCCCTGCGGCGGCGCCGGCGCGCGCCGAAGTACCAGAACCCGACCGTTGGGACCTGTCTCATATCTATCCAGACTGGGCAGCGTGGGAGGCCGACTACGCCGACCTGGAAGCTCGCATCAAGACATACGAGGCGCTGCGCGGCACGCTCGCGCAGAGCCCCGAGCGCCTGCTGGCAGCGCTCCAAGAGAGCGACGCGATGGGCCAGTTGTCGTACAAGGTCTGGTACTATGCGTCGCTCGCGCACGACGAGGACCAGCGCGATAACACGATAGGCGCCCGCCGGCAGCAGGTGCAGATCCTTTTCGCCGCCTGGAGGCAAGCCACCTCGTGGTTCAATCCGGAGCTGCTCGAGATCGGCTTGGACCGTATCCATGCGTGGACGGAGCAGAATCCGGCGCTCGCCGTCTACCGGTTCTTCGTCGAAGATCTCTATCGACAACAGGACCATGTGCTGGACGCGCGCGGCGAGCGCCTGCTCTCGTTCGCCAGTCAATTCGGCAACGCGCCGGATGAGACGTATCAGGCGCTCTCCACGGCGGACGTGCGCTTTCCCACGATCCGGCTCAGCAGCGGCGAAGAGATCACGACGACCTACGCGCGCTACCGCGCCGTCTTGGCGACCAACCGCGTGCAAGCCGACCGTGCGGCCGCGTTCAAGGCGCACCATCAGACGTTCGAAGCCACGCGCAACACCTACGCGGCGCTGTACAACGGCGTCCTCCAGCGCGACTGGTTCTTCGCGCAGGCGCGCGGGTACGCGAGCATGCTCGAAGCGGCGCTTCACACGAACAACATTCCGGTGTCCGTGTACGAGAACCTCGTCGCCACGACGCGATCGAACGTCGGACCGCTGCAGCGCTACGAACGGCTCCGACGTCGCGCGTTGGCTCTCGAGACGTATCACACCTACGATGGTGCCATCCCGCTCGTCGAGTTCAACGAGCGTTACCGATATCGCGACGTCATCGGCTCCATCGTCGAGTCCGTCGCCCCGCTCGGGCCCGATTACCAGCGACGGCTCCGCGAGGGCTTCGAGAGCCGCTGGATCGACGTCTACGAGAACCAAGGCAAGCGGAGTGGCGCCTACTCGGCGTCCGTATACGGCGTGCACCCGTACGTGTTGATGAACTACAACGATACGCTGGACGCCGCGTTCACGCTCGCCCACGAGATGGGGCATTCGATGCACACCGTGCTGACGCACGAGCATCAGCCGTTCATTTATGCCGATTACACGATTTTCGTCGCTGAGGTGCCCTCGACACTGAGCGAAGCCCTGTTGCTCGACCACATGCTGCAGCGTTCCACCGAGCCGGTCGAGCGTGCCGTCCTGCTGCAGCATGCCATCGATGGAATCGTTGGCACTTTCTACACGCAGGTGATGTTCGCCGACTTCGAGCTGCAGGTTCACCACCGTGTCGAGCGCGGCCAGCCGATTACCGCGGAGGTGCTCAGCGAGATCTACTTCGACCTCCTTCGCACCTATCACGCAGACTCGCTCGACTACGACGATCTGGTGCGCATCACGTGGGCGCGGATTCCGCACTTCTTCGCCGCGCCCTACTATGTCTATCAGTACGCGACGTGCTATGCGTCGAGCGCGCACCTGCTGCGCGACTTGCGCGCTGGAGACGAGGGCGTGCGCCGTGATGCCATCGCACGTTACCTCGGGCTCCTCGCCTCGGGTGGGAGCGATCACCCCATGACGCTCCTGGCTCGCGCTGGTGTGGATCTTTCGCGTCCGGAGCCTGTCTTGGCCGTCGTCGAACAGCTCGACACGCTCGTCGGTCAGCTCGAGGCCGAGCTCGCGGCGCTTGGCTCACCGGCAGCAGCCCCCACGGATGGGCGCGGATAAGGGCTCGTCTGGGAATAACTATGCCATTCTGGGCGTCGAGGCGCCCGGCTGGCAAGGCGCGAGGAGCGCGCATACCGGGCGTATGTAAGCGACGAGCAACGCAGCCAGGCGGGATGCATCGGCGGCCAGAATGGCATAGCTATTCCCAGACGAGTCCTAAGCATGATCCGCAAGCCAGTCGTGCTCATCACGGGGGCCAACGGCGAGATTGGCCATGGGCTGATCACCCAGCTCGCCGCCGAAGCCGACCGGCGTATCGTCACGCTGGATCTCACCCGCCTCGATACGACGCTGGCGCCGCTCGTGCAGCGCGAGTTCACCGGCTCGGTCCTCGATACGGCGCTCCTGGAACGCATCCTCGCTGAGTTCGAGGTCGACCTGGTGTTCCACCTCGCCGCGCTCCTCTCGACGCGGGCGGAGTTCACTCCGTTGGCGGCTCATCGAGTAAACGTCGAGGGCACGTTGCTCCTGTTGGAGTTCGCCCAGAAGGAAGGCGAGTCGCACGGCCGTCCGGTGACCGTTGTGTATCCTTCCTCGATCGCGGCATACGGCCTGCCCGATCTCGAGACGCGTGCGGTGGCCGGTCCGGTGCGCGAGGATCAATTCACGCAGCCCACGACGATGTACGGCTGCAACAAGCTCTACTGTGAACAGCTGGGCCGCTACTACGCACATCACTACAAGCAGCTCACGGCGGAGCCGTACACGGGACGCGTGGACTTCCGCGCCGTGCGGTTCCCCGGGCTCATCTCGGCGACGACGCTTCCGTCAGGGGGGACATCGGACTACGCGCCGGAGATGATTCATGCGGCGGCGCGCGGTGAGCCGTACGACTGCTTCGTCCGTCCGGACGCGCGGATCCCATTCATGGTCATGCCGGATGCCGTGAGCGCCCTCCTCACGTTGGCCAAAATGCCGCGCGGCTCGCTCACACAGACGACATACAATGTGGCAGCGTTCAACCCCTCGGCCGACGAGATCCGCGAGGTCGTCACCCGTGCCTTTCCCGGCGCCCGCATCGCCTACAGCGTGGACGAGAAGCGCCAGCGCATCATCGACACCTGGCCGGCGGCTGTCGACGATGGCGCCGCGCGGCGTGATTGGGGTTTCGCCCCTCAGTTCTCGTTCGAGCGCGCCTTCGACGAATACCTGATTCCCACCATCAGGGGTCAGGTCTCAGGAAACAGGCTAGGGCGGCCTTCGAGTCCATAACTCCACTCCAGTAGTCAGTCATGTGCAGGTCTTTAGTCAGTCGTACGCCAACCTTTAGCCACTCGGAGTAGGGGCCTTACTAGGCCTGACGGTGCGCGGCTACGAGTGCCAGCGATTGGCAACACATGTGAATCCACGGACCCGGACCGGCGGCGCGGCCAAAGCGCCGCCAGGTGCCGGTAGGAATCAGATCCCGAGGACGAAGCATGCGTCGAACGATCGTGGCAGCCAACATGTCGTGGACGTGGAGCGCGGGCGGAGCCCTACTGCTCGCCGGTCTCGTATCGACGGCCCCGCTGTCGGCCGCACCGCCGACCGGATTCAGCCAACAAAACATCGCGCGCCCCGACGGCGGGAGCTGGAACCAAGTGGTCGGGCTGACCTTCTCATCTCACGGCCGGATGTTCGTCTGGGAGCGCGCCGGCCGCGTGTGGATCGTCGAGGAGGGTCACGCGCCGGTCACGACGCCGTTTCTCGACATCTCCGAAGAGGTGGGCGGCTGGCGCGACTTCGGGCTGCTCGGCCTCGCGCTCCATCCCAACTTCCCCGAGAACGGCTACATCTATGTGATGTACGTCGTCGACCGCCACCATCTGCTGCACTGCGGCGCGCCCGCCTCCGGTGTGGGACGGCCGGTCTGCGATGACGATTACAATCCCGCGACGGACGAGTACTTCAACGCGACCATCGGTCGCATCACACGCTACACGGCCCTGAAGCCGGCCGGTGAGAGTGATTTCAGCCATGCGACGGCCGTTGATGCGGACAGCCGCAAGGTCCTGCTCGGCGAGACCATCGCGACCGGCATTGCCATTCTGCATCAGTCTCACGGCACCGGCACGCTCCTCTTTGGTGACGACGGCACGCTGCTCGCCTCCGCCGGCGACGGCGCAAGTTATGCCTCGGTGGATACGGGTAACGCCAGCGAGACTTACTACACCCAGGCTCTGGCCGACGGGATCATCACGGAGAAGGAAAATATCGGTGCCTACCGATCGCAGCTCCTCAGCTCGCTGAACGGCAAGATCCTTCGTATCGATCCCGCAACGGGCGACGGCATCAGCTCCAATCCGTTCTACGATGCTGCCCAGCCCCGCTCGGCGCGCTCGCGAGCCTGGGCACTCGGCCTACGCAACCCGTTCCGCATCACGCTCGAGCCCGACACCGGCGTTCATGATCCCGCAGAAGGGCGCCCCGGCACCATCTACATTGGCGATGTTGGCTTCGGTACGTGGGAGGATCACCACATCTCCAAGAATGGCGGTGAGAACTTCGGCTGGCCGGCGTTCGAGGGCATGACCGAACAGAGCGACTACTGGAACCGCGACACGCCAAACATGGATGCGCCGAACCCGCTCTTCGACGGGACCGGCTGCACGCAGGAATATTTCTATTTTCGCGACCTCATCGTCCAAGACACGCTCGACGCCGTGAGCTTCCCAAACCCGTGCAACGCCGCCGAACAGATCACGACGGCCGACGTCTTCGTCCACACGCGGCCGGTCATCGACAGCCATCACACTCAGGAGAACGCGCGCTGGGCGACCTACAACGGCAACGTGGCGGAACATCCTCAGATTGGCCAGTCGAACACCGAGGGGACGTGGACCGTCGAAGGCACGCCCTTCCGCGGCAACGCAGCCGTGGCCGGGGTCTGGTACACGGCTGACGACTTCCCATCCGATTACAAGAACACGTATTTCGCCGCCGACTATGGCGGCGCGTGGATCCGCAATATCGTCTTCGACCCGAGCGGTATGCCGCGTGAAGTGCGGCTGTTCGACGCCAGTCCCGGGCCCGTTGTCGCGATGGCGAGCCATCCGGAGGAAGGCGGGCTGTACTACGTGGTCTGGCCGGCCACGGTGCGCAAGGTGACCTACTCTCCGAGCAACAGCCGTCCCGTGGCGGTAATCGACTCGGACAAGACGCACGGCCCTGGCCCCTTGACGGTCCAGTTCACCGGCGACAGCTCTTCGGACCCCGATCAGGATCCGCTGGTCTACGCGTGGGACTTCGGCGATGGCTCGGTCAGCGACGCGGTAAACCCGCAGCATACGTTCGATCCGGAGACGCCTGAGGCCACCAGCTACGCGGTCACACTGACGGTGACCGATCCTGCCGATGCCAGCGACCAAGCCGACATGGTCGTCTCGGTCAATAACACGCCACCGACTGTGACGATCACGAGCCCGATCGATGAGTCGACCTACCCATTGACCGGCGACTCGGTCGTCGATCTCACGGCGTCGATCAGCGACGCGGAGCATGGGCCCGATCAATTGAGCTGCGCGTGGCAGACGGTGCTGCATCACAACGACCACGTCCACGCCGAGCCCGTCGATTCGAGCTGCTCGACGACGACGGTCATGTCGCCGCTTGGCTGCGGCGAGGAGACGTACTTCTATCGAGTGCACCTCACGGTTACCGATGCGGCGGGGCTTTCAACCGCCGCATCCGCGACACTGCTGCCGGACTGCAGTGAGACCTGGCAGGGGCAAGATATCGGCAACGTGGCTGCGGCGGGATCGTTTGTCGAGGAGGGCGACACGATCACCGTTCATGGCTCGGGCACCGACATTTGGAGCACGAGCGACGAGTTCCACTACGTCTACCAGGCGCTCGAGGGCGACGGTGAGATCGTGGCGCGAGTGACCAGCTTGACGCCCACCCACGACTGGACCAAGGCTGGCTTGATGGTCCGGGCAACGCTTACCGGGCAGTCGCGCCATGCCATGATGATGGCCTCAGTCGGCCATGGCGTCGCGTTCAAATACCGGACCCGCGACGGCGGCCGCAGTGCGCCTGGCGGTCCCGGGCCTACGGTCTCGATGCCGGTGTGGCTGCGCCTGGTGAGGTCTGGCAACACACTGAGCGGCTACTATTCCAGCGATGGCACGAACTGGACGCTGCGCGACAGCGTCACGATCTCGCTCCCGAGCTCGGTGTTCATCGGTCTGGCTCTTACGAGCCACGCGGATGGAACTCTCGCCACGGCCACCTTCGACAACGTGAGCGTGACCAGAGGATCCTGAAGAGCTTTGCTGTCCTATCTTCCCGGTTGCACGACCCGCAACCCGTGTGCCCGCGCCGCTTCGGCCAGCCGCGCGTCGTAGGTGACGAAGTCGAGGTTATCGTCGCCAATCGCGAGCGCGCAGGCCAGGTGAATCGCGTCGAGCGGACGAAGCGATGGTGGATCGAGCGTCGCCGCTTCACGCAGGCGAGCCGAATGAAGGGCGATCAGATGGAACCCGTCCAGCGCGGAGGCAGCCTCGTCGGGGTGCACAGGACCACGTCTGAGCGCGCGCCCGGCCTCGGTGATCGCCAGTGTGCAGGTCGACGCCTCTATAGGTTCCTGCAGATAGTCGACGACCGCGAGCGACTCAGGCTCATGCGTGCAGAGCTTGACGACTGCGGACGCGTCGAAGTACGCCGACCTCACCGCAGTCGCTCTTCGCGCAGCTCGTCGAGTATCTCTTCGCTCGGTCGATCGAGCTTGACATGGTGAATCTGCGGCAACACTTCGCTAAGCGGTCGTCTCGGAGGCCTCGCCTGCCCTTCAGCCACGAGCCGCTCGAGGGGAGTCGCATCGTCTGGCGGCATCGGCCGGAGAATGGCGACTTCCTGCCCGTGCTCGGTTACCGTGAGCGCCTCCCCGAGCTTTACGCGATCGAGATACACCGACAGGTTCTGCCGCAACTGCCGCACACCTACAGTCCTGGACGACTCGCGTGCCATGAGAACGCCGCGAGCGGGTCGGCTGCGTGAGGAGGAGTACGAGCCGCTTGTCCTGCGAGACTTACGAACACGCTTGTCATTCTTCATGACGCACGCTGTAGCACATTTATCCGGGTAGGATCAATCGGTCGCTCTCATGGCCGGCTGCTTCCTGAATCCAGCCTTTGCTCGCCTCCGGCGAGCTACGGCTAGGCAAGCCTGATCCTGCGCCGTTCGCCGATGGGCTACTGCCGTTCACCGGAAAGGGCGTCCAGGTAGGGATTCAGGTGGCTATGCTGCCCCCATGAACGGAGTGCTGGTTCGCACGCTCCCGACGATGGCCAAGCCCGATCCGACACCGACGCCGCGCATCGAGCCGAGCCGGCTGGTGGCACTGCTGGGCTGTCTAGCGATCGTCCTGGCGAGCGTCGCTGCCGTGGTAGTGTGGACCGCGCTCACGCAGCCCCTGGCGCTGGTGGAGGCGCTGGGCCGTGGCGGGGTTCGAGAGCTGGCGACCCTTCTGGTTGCACGGCTCATCGAGACCGTCGCTGAGC
>WHTT01000076.1 GCA_009377605.1 Luteitalea sp. | reverse complement strand
AGCCGCTCGGTGTGTCCCAGGTTGAAGCGGCGCGGCGAATGAACATCCCGTTTCAGCGCCTCAATGCCATCGTCAAGGGGCGTCGCGGGGTGAGTGCCGACACGGCGCTCCTGTTCGAGGCTCTCACGCGCTGGGACGCGCAGATCTGGCTGACGCTCCAGGCGAAGTGGGATCTGTGGCACGCCCTGCGAGCCAGGGGACAGCGGCCACGAGTGAAGGCGCTACCGCGGACGCCGTGAAGCCGTTGGCGTCGATTTCTCGGCCGACAGGTCCGCTTGTCGACACTACGGCGTTTATCGTTACGATCCTCACGGGCACTGGTGCTCTCGTTGTTCGTCTCATGCAGAGAGAGATGGTGTGGAAAGCGTCCTCAGCCTCCGGCCTTCCCTCACGACCGCTCCTCACAGCCGCAGAGCTTGTCGAGAGTCGCAATGGCAAGAAGCAAAGAAACGCGGCCAAGAAGGACCGACGGCGCGACCAAGTCGGTCAGTTTCCAGAAAATGTCGATAGCCTCCCAGATGTACGTCGCACCCCAGGCCACCAATCCGACGGGCTTACGGAGTCTGCTAGGGACGTATCCCCTAACTGCCTGTGGTGAAAGTCGACCGACCACCATCATTTGATCGCCGAAGGGATCGACACAATCGATCGCGGCCCTTACACTGTGACGCATGGCCATGGGCACCCGCGACCCCGAGCAACCCCCGTTGTGGATCGCCGCGTCTGATCTGCCGGTCTCGCCGGGGCATCCCTTCTACACGCGATTGAACGCGTTGCTGGATGCCGACGGCTTCGACGCGTTTGTCGAAGACGCCTGTCGATCCTTTTACGCGCCGGTGTTGGGCCGCCCGAGTCTGGCGCCGGGTCGCTACTTCCGGCTGTTGCTGGTCGGGTACTTCGAAGGCATCGATTCGGAGCGCGGCATCGCGTGGCGCGCGGCGGATTCGCTGGCGGTGCGGAGCTTCGTGCGACTCGGACTCGAGGAGGCTGCGCCGGACCATTCGACGATCTCGCGCACCCGCCGGCTGATCGATGTGGACACGCATCGGGCGGTCTTTACGTGGGTCCAGCAGCGCCTCGTGGCCGCCGGCCTCTTGAAGGGCCGCACGATCGCGATCGACGCCACCACGTTGGAAGCCAATGCGGCCATGCGGAGTATCGTGCGACGGGATACGGGCGAAGACTATCAGGCGTATCTGATCCGCCTCGCCGCGGCCTCCGGCATCAAGACGCCGACGCGAGACGTGCTGGCACGGTTTGACCGCAAGCGGAAGAAGAAAACCTCCAATAAGGACTGGAGGAGTCCCACCGATCCCGACGCGAAGGTCGCGAAGATGAAGGACGGCCGGACGCACCTGGCGCACAAAGCCGAACATGCGGTCGATCTGGCCAGCGGCGCGCTGGTCGCGGTGACCCTGCAGGACGCAGACCAGGGCGACACAACGACGCTGGTCGAGACGACGATTGCGGCGGCCGAACAGGTCGAGAGCGCACACGCGGCCACCGAGGACGCGGAGGGACTGCACGAGATCGTGGCCGACAAGGGGTACCACAGCAACGAGACGATGGTCGGTCTGGCTGCGGTGGGCCTGCGGTCGTACATCTCGGAGCCGGACCGCGGCCGGCGCGATTGGTCCGACGCGCCGAACGCGCAAGCCCCCGTCTATGGGAATCGCCGCCGTATGCGGGGCGCCCGCGCGGGACGTTTGCGGCGGCGACGGGCGGAACTCGCCGAACGATCGTTTGCGCATCTCTATGACACCGGTGGGATGCGACGCACGCATCTGCGCGGACACGACAACATCTTGAAGCGCCTGCTGATTCATGGCGGCGGCTTCAACTTGGGGCTCGTGATGCGTCAGTGCCTCGGCCTCGGCAAGCCGCGGCGCTTGCAGGGCCGGCTCGCGGCCGCGCTGACCCTCTTCATCGCCGTGTGGGCGCGCATCGAGGCCATCTGGGGCGTCGGTGACCTGCGCTCCGTCGATGAATCGCCGTTGTTGGCCGCGCGTCATCGTTTTGAGTGGCTACCCGTCGCGCCGCGAATCGCGGGGCTTTAGCCACAGGCAGTTAGGCCCCGCGGTCGCTCAGTAAAACCTTCCGACGCAGACCTCTGTCTGCCCCGACAGGGAATGTTTGACAGCTCCTGGGCGGTAATTGTCACCATCTCAGCCACAAAGCCCAACAACAAACGCCAATGCGCTGGAAAAGCTGTAGGCGCACGCTCTGGCAAGGACTTTGCTCGATAGCACTGCGTCTTCCAGACGCCCCCTCCCTGTTCCTGTCTGGGTGCAAGTCGAAGTATTACGGGCCGGACGCCGCGACGAATGAGGACGGACATGCCGCGCGCTTATGTAGTCGTGCGTTTCGCGATAGCTCTGACTCTCGCTGTGTTGTGGGCGGGCGAGATGAATGCCCCAAGGGCGCAGCAGGGCGACCCTTGCGATCCGCCGATCGCGAATCCCATTCTCTGCGAGAACACGAAGCCGGGAAATCCCGCAAGCGAGTGGGATGTGAGCGGCGCGGGCGATTCGGCGATTCAGGGGTTCGCGACGCAGATCAGCGTCAATCAGGGGCAGACGATTCGTTTCAAGGTCAAGACGACTGCTCTCCTCTTCCGTCTGGACATCTATCGACTGGGCTACTACGGTGGCTTGGGCGCACGCAAGGTCGCAACCATCGGACCAGTGCTGCGCCGGAGCCAACCGAACTGCCTGGTCGAACAGAGCACCGGCCTCGTCGACTGCGGGAACTGGAGCGTGACGGGCTCATGGTCCGTGCCAGCGACGGCCGTGTCGGGCATTTACATCGCGAAGGCAACACGACTCGGCGGGGGCGGCGGTAGTCACATTGTCTTCGTCGTACGTGACGATGACGGCCAATCGGATCTCCTGTTCCAGACCTCCGACACCACGTGGCAGGCGTACAACCAGTACGGCGGCAACAGCTTGTATGTCGGCAACCCGGCCGGCCGCGCGTACAAGGTGAGCTACAACCGTCCCTTCACGACCCGCGGTACCTCGCCAGAAGATTGGCTCTTCGGCGCCGAGTACCCGATGGTCCGATGGCTGGAAGCCAACGGGTACGACGTCAGCTACTCGACGGGCATCGACTCGGATCGCCGCGGCGCCGAGATCCTCGAGCACAAGGTCTTCCTGTCCGTGGGTCACGACGAGTACTGGTCGGCGGCGCAGCGCATGCACGTCGAGAACGCGCGCGCCGCCGGTGTGCACCTCGCCTTCTTCAGCGGCAACGAGGTGTTCTGGAAGACGCGCTGGGAGAACAGCATTGCGTCTGGCGCCGGGGCCTATCGCACGCTGGTCTGTTACAAGGAGACGCACGCCAACGCCAAGATCGATCCGGTGTCCAACATCTGGACCGGCACGTGGCGCGATCCGCGCTTCAGCCCGCCGGCTGACGGCGGGCATCCGGAGAACGCTCTGACCGGCACGATCTTCGCGGTGAACTCCGGGACGACCGGCATCCGCGTGCCGGCCGCCTTCGGCAAGCTCCGCTTCTGGCGTAACACGTCGGTGGCGGAGCTGACGCCCGGCGCGTTCGCCACCATGCCGGATGGCACCCTCGGCTACGAGTGGGACGAAGACCGTGACAATGGCTTCCGCCCGCCGGGACTAATTCGCCTTTCCAACACCACCGTCACCGGCGTCGATTACCTCCAGGACTACGGATCCACCTATGGCCCCGGCACCGGCAATCACGCGCTGACGCTCTACAAGCATCCGAGCGGTGCGCTCGTCTTCGGCGCCGGCACCGTGCAGTGGTCCTGGGGCCTGGACGACACGCACTACGGGGGGAACGCGCCACCGAGCCTGGCGATGCAGCAGGCCACGCTCAATCTGTTCGCCGACATGGGCGCGCAGCCCGGCACGATGCAGCCCGGCCTGGTGCCCGCTGTCCCATCATCCGATAGTGCCGCTCCCGTGTCGGCCGTGACCTCACCGGCAGCCAACGACTATGTTGCCGCGAACACGACAGTCACCATCACCGGTACTGCCGCCGACTCCGGCGGCGGGAACGTGGGCGGTGTCGAGGTCTCGGTCGATGGCGCCGCGAGCTGGCGAGCTGCGACTGGCGGGGAGACCTGGAGCTACGCCTGGCAGACAGGAGGCCCTGGCGTTGCTTCGATCGTCAGTCGAGCGGTCGATGACAGCGGCAATCTGGGGCAGCCGTCAGCCCCCATCTCGGTGACGGTGGGATCCGACCCGGGAACGGCGACGTGTCCCTGCTCGATCTGGGCGCCGAGCGTGGTTCCGGCGTCTGGAGCGGCCAACGATCCGAACGCCGTGGAGCTGGGCACACGTTTCCGGGCCGACCAGAATGGGTACATCACCGCGATTCGGTTCTACAAGGCCCCAGAGAACGTCGGTCCTCACATCGGCAATCTCTGGACCGCGGGCGGGACACTGCTGGCATCGGTGAGCTTTACCGGCGAGAGCGGATCCGGGTGGCAGGAAGCCACGCTGGCGTCGCCGGTCGCCATCTCGGCGAACACCAGCTACGTCGTGTCGTACCACACGAGCTCTGGCTTCTATAACGGCGACCTTGGCTACTTCGCCAGTGGCGGCGTGGACAACGCTCCGCTCCATGCGCTGCAGAATGGTCAGGACGGGCCCAACGGGGTTTACAAGTACGGCGCGAGCGGCTTTCCGAATCAGACCTTTCAGAGCGCGAGCTACTGGGCTGACGTTGTCTTTGTGACCTCGGTCGCGCCGGATACGACACCGCCGTCGGTGACAGCCGTCAGTCCATCGAGTGGCGCGAGTGCTGTCTCCATCACCACGACCGTCACCGCGACGTTCAGCGAGAACGTCGCCGCGGCGTCTGTCAACGGGTCGACCTTCCAGCTGCGTGATGCATCGAACGTGCTCGTGCCGGCAACGGTGAGCTATTCGGGAGGCACCCGCACGGCGACGCTCATGCCGAGCGCACCGCTCGCGTACGAGACCACGTACACGGCCCGCGTCGTGGGTGGGGCTGGTGGTGTGGAGGATCTTGCGGGGAACCCGTTAGCGGCCGACTTCACGTGGAGCTTCACGACGGCGGAGGAGCCCGCCACTGCGACGTGCCCCTGCTCGATCTGGGATCCGAGCGTGGTGCCGGCGTCCGGGGCGGCCAACGATCCGAACGCCGTGGAGGTGGGCACACGTTTCCGGGCCGACCAGGATGGGTACATCACCGCGATTCGCTTCTACAAGGCGCCAGAGAACGTCGGTCCTCACGCCGGCAATCTCTGGGCCGCGGGCGGGACACTGCTGGCGTCGGTGAGCTTCACGGGTGAGAGCGGATCCGGATGGCAGGAGGCCACGCTGCCGTCGCCGGTCGCCATCTCGGCGAATACCAGCTACGTCGTCTCGTATCACACGAGCTCCGGCTTCCACACGGGCGACCTTGGCTACTTCGCCAGTGGCGGCGTGGACAACGCTCCGCTCCATGCGCTGCAGGATGGTCAGGACGGCCCGAACGGCGTTTACAAGTACGGCGCGAGCGGCTTCCCGAATCAGACCTTTCAGAGCGCGAACTACTGGGTTGACGTTGTCTTCGTGACCTCGCTGGCGCCGGATACGACGCCGCCGGCGGTGACGGACGTCAGTCCATCGAGTGGCGCCAGTGGGGTCGCAATCACGACCGCGGTCACCGCAACGTTCAGCGAGAACGTGGACGCGGCGTCCGTCAACGAGTCGACCTTCGAGCTGCGCAACGCATCGAACGTCCTCGTGCCGGCAACGGTGAGCTATTCGGCAGGCGCTCGCACGGCAACGCTGACACCGAGCGCGCCGCTCGCGTACGAGACCACGTATACGGCCCGCGTCGTGGGCGGGGTTGGCGGTGTGCAGGATCTTGCCGGGAATCCCATGGCGGCCGACTTCACGTGGAGCTTCACGACGGCCGCCGCACCGCCGCCACCGCCGACTGAAGGCCCGGGCGGTCCAATCCTCGCGATTGGGTGGAGCGGCAATCCCTTCAGCCGGTACTACGCAGAGATTCTCCGCGCCGAAGGCCTCAACGCTTTCACGGCCATGGACATCTCTCAGGTGTCGGCCACCGTGCTCGCTGCCCACGACGTGGTGATCCTCGGTGAGATGCCGCTCACTAGCGCCCAGGTGACGATGCTCACCAACTGGGTGGACGGTGGTGGGAATCTCATCGCGATGCGGCCAACCAAGAGCCTGGCCGGGCTGCTCGGCCTGAGCGACTCCGGCGGAACCCTGCCGGAAGGCTACCTTGCCGTGGACACGAATGTTCCTCCCGGCGCCGGCATCACGGCGGCATCGATGCAATATCACGGCGTGGCGGACCGCTATACGGTCAGCGGTGCGTCGACGATTGCCACGCTCTACGCCGATGCGAGCACGCCGACCGTCCATCCGGCTGTGACGCTCAACAGTGCGGGTGGGAGCGGCGGTGAGGCTGCGGCCTTCACCTACGATCTGGCGAAGTCGATCATCTACACGCGTCAGGGCAACCCGGCCTGGTCCGGCCAGGAGCGTGATGGATTTCCGCCCATTCGATCGGACGACCTCTACTTCGGCGGCGCCGAGCCCGATTGGGTGGATTTCGACAAGATCGCCATCCCTCAGGCGGATGAGCAGCAGCGCTTGCTGGCCAACTTGATCAACCACATGAACATCGGCCGGAAGCCGCTGCCGCGGTTCTGGTACTTCCCGCGCGGCGAAAAGGCGGCCGTGGTGATGACGGGCGACGACCATGCCAACAACGGCACCGCAGGCCGATTCGATATCTACAAGAACAACAGCCCTGCGGGCTGCAACCTGGACCGCTGGGAGTGCGTGCGGGGCACGTCGTACATCTACCCGCACACGCCCATCAGCAACGCGCAGGCGGCGAGCTATGTGGCTGACGGGTTCGAGATTGCGGTGCACATCACGACAGGGTGCAGCGACTACACGCCTCAGTCGCTGCAGTCGAACTACACGAACGACATCGCACAGTTCTCGCAGCTATTTCCGAGCCTCCCCGCGCCAACGACGAACCGGACGCACTGTATCGCGTTCAGCGACTACGACACGCAGCCGCAGGTCGCGCTCGACCACGGCATACGGCTCGACACGAACTATTACTACTGGCCTGCGTCCTGGGTGCAGGATCGCCCGGGGTTCATGACCGGCTCGGGCATGCCAATGCGGTTCGCCAGCGCCAACGGGGCGGTGGTGGACGTGTACCAGGCGGCGACGCAGCTCACCGACGAGTCGGACCAGTCCTGGCCGTTCACCATCGACACGCTGCTCGATCGAGCCATTGGGCCCCAAGGCTACTACGGCTTCTTCGTTACCAACATGCACACCGACACGGTGCAGCACACCGGCTCGGACGCAATCGTGGCCTCCGCGCTGGCTCGCTCGGTGCCAATCATCTCGGCGGAGCAGTTGCTCACCTGGCTCGACGGCCGCAACGAATCCTCGTTTGGGGACCTCAATTGGAGTGGCGGCACGCTCAGCTTCTCGGTCAGCGTGGGCAGCGGTGCAAACGGTATCGAGGCAATGCTGCCGATCACGTTCGGTACGGCGTCCCTCACCGGGCTGTCGCGGAACGGGTCGCCGGTGACCTATCGCGTCGAGACGATCAAGGGCGTCGCGTATGCGATGTTCGCTGCGCTGCAGGGGAACTATCAGGCCAGCTACGGAACGGATAGCACGCCGCCGGTGATTAGCGGGATTGCCGCCAGCCCGACGAATACCACCGCGACGATCACCTGGGCCACCAACGAACTGGCCACATCACGAGTCGACTACGGCACGTCGCCAGGCGATCTGAGCTTGTCGGCATCCACACCGGGCCTGACCTCATCGCACGAGGTGACGCTGACGGGCCTCTCGAGCGGCGTCACGTACTACTTCCGTGTGACCTCCGTGGATGCCGCGAACAACCCGAGCTCGGCGCCGTCCACGCCGGCGAGCTTCACGACGACTGCGCCGCCGTCGCTGGACTGCCCGTGCACGATCTGGCCGGAGTCCACCGTTCCGGGAACGGCTTCAGACCCCGACACGGACGCCGTGGAGCTCGGCGTCAAGTTCCGGACCACCGTCGACGGTGTCATCACGGGCATTCGCTTCTACAAGGGGCCGCTGAATACCGGCGTCCACATCGGAACCCTGTGGAGCGCGAGCGGTGTTCCGCTGGCGACCGTGACGTTCACGGACGAGACGAGTAGCGGCTGGCAGCAGATGATGTTCGACACGCCGGTGCCGGTCACCGCCAACACGGTGTACCTGGCGTCGTACCACGCTCCCAATGGTCGGTATGCCGTCGACGTCGGATACTTCGCCTCGTCTGGGGCCGGGAGCGAAGCGCTCGAGGCGCTTGCGAACGGCGTGTCCGGTGGAAACGGCGTCTATCAGTACGGCCCGAGCACGTTTCCGACACAGACGTTCAATAGCTCCAATTACTGGGTCGACGTGGTGTTCGTCGAGGCAACGCCTTGATGGCCTGCGCGACGGGACGGACGGATAACGCCAAGACAAGAGGACCATCGCATCAATGATCGCGTCCAGTGTCACGCTCGAGGAAAACGTCGTCATTCATCATCCCGATCTGGTCAACCTTTACGGTTGCCGGATCGGCGCTCATTCGCGCATCGGCACGTTCGTCGAGATCCAGCGAAATGCGGTCATCGGCAGGAGCTGCAAGATTTCGAGCCACAGCTTCATCTGCGAGGGGGTGACCCTCGAGGAGGGCGTGTTCATCGGACACGGCGTGATGTTCACCAATGACCTCCATCCACGTGCCGTGAGCGAGGACGGCAGCTTGCAAACAGATGCGGATTGGACTGTCGTGGACACGCGCGTGAAGCGTCGTGCGTCCATCGGCAGCAACGCGACGATTCTCGCCGGTGTGACCATTGGCGAAGGCGCGCTCGTCGGCGCCGGTGCCGTGGTCACGCGGGACGTTCCAGATTACGCAGTCGTTATCGGTGTGCCGGGCAAAGTCGTCGGCCGCGCAAAGGACGCGCCGGCGATGGATGAGCTCGTTCCGGCCTCTTCAGGGAGCACGAAATGATTGGTGTTGCTGTCGTCGGGTACGGCTACTGGGGCCCGAATCTCGTTCGAAACCTGTGGGACGCGCCGGGGGTCCGGCTGATCTCGGTGTGCGACCTCAGGAGCGAGCGGTTGGTCGAGGTCCAAAAGCGCTATCCCGCCGTGGAGACCACCGCGGATTTCAGCGCGGTGCTGGGTGACGCGCGCGTCGATGCCGTCGTGATTGCCACGCCGGTGTCGAGTCATTTCGAGCTTGCGATGCGTGCGCTGCGGGCCAGGAGGCACGTGTTCGTCGAAAAGCCCCTCGCTCCGACAACCGAGGAAGCGTTGATGCTGGTCGACGAGGCCGACCGCCAGGGGCTGGTCCTCGCGGTCGATCACACGTTCGTGCACACCGGTGCGGTACGCAAGATGCGCGAGCTGGTGGACGATGGGCTGGGTGATATCTACTACTACGATTCGGTTCGCGTGAACCTGGGGCTCTTTCAGCACGACGTGAGCGTGCTCTGGGACCTCGCCGTTCACGATTTATCGATCATGGACTACATCCTGCCTGCCAAGCCGGTCGCGGTCTCGGCCACTGGCGTCAGCCACGTGGAGGGGGAGCCGGAGAACATCGCCTACTTGAGCCTTCAGTTCGCGAACAATCTCATCGCGCACATCCACGTGAACTGGCTGGCGCCGGTGAAGGTGCGGCGGACACTCGTGGGAGGCAGCCGCAAGATGGTGGTCTACGACGACCTGGAACCGAGCGAGAAGATCAAGGTATACGACAAGGGCATTACGCTCAACGGCAACCCGGAACAGAACGGCGAGAAGATCTACCAGATGCGTGTGGGGTACCGGACGGGCGATATGTGGGCGCCGAAGCTCGACATGTCGGAGGCGCTCGGCATCGAGCTGCGCGAGTTCGTCGCGTGCATCGATCAGCGCCAGACGCCAATTGCCGACGGGCGCGCCGGGCTTCGCGTGGTGCAGATTCTCGAGGCGGCCACCGAGTCGCTCGCACGCAGTGGGCGCGTCATCCCGCTCGAGTCCAGACAATGCGTGGCGTGAGCAGGAGAATGACTCTTGAGTGAACCTCGTTCCAGCCGGATCGTTCGAGCGGTACATGGTCTTCGCCAGACCCGGCCGGATCCGCCGTTCGAGATCGGCCTGTCCGAGTCGCTGAAGTCGTCATATGACGTGGCTGGCCTGGTAGAGCTCTACGGGCGCTTCGCGATGGGCGAGGGGCCGGTGGATCTCCTGATGCGGCGCTGCATCTGGCGGGCCGCAGCCCGGCGCTGCGGCCACGGGCTGCAGGTGGCGAGCGGCGTCGGTTTCAAGCACCTCGAGACGTTCGAGCTCGGCGACGGCGTGTTCGTTGGCGCGCAGGCGTACATCCAGGGCCGCTTCGACGGCACGACCGTGATCGGCAGCCATGTCTGGATCGGGCCCCAGGCGTATTTCGACGCGCGCGATCTCGTGATTGAAGACTATGTGGGCTGGGGTCCCGGTGCCAAGGTGCTCGGCTCCGCACATACCGGCCTTCCCGCGGACGTTCCCATCGTCCAGACGGATCTGGAGGTCAAACCGGTGCGGATCGGCGCCTGGGCCGACATCGGCACCAACGCGACGGTTCTTCCGGGCGTCACCATCGGTCGCGGCGCCATCGTTGGTGCCGGCGCCGTGGTGTCGCGCGATGTGGACCCGTTTGCCATCGTCGCCGGTGTGCCGGCGCGGTTCATGCGGTGGAGAGAAGGAACGCCTGACGTGACGTCCGCGCTCCCGCAGAATATGAAGACAGGACAAGGGTAGCCGTGCAGCAAACGATACAGCGGATTCCGGTGGCGAAGCCGGTTCTCGATACGTTGGAAGTGGAGGCGCTCCGGCGGGTGATCCTCTCCGGCTGGGTGACACAAGGACCGGAGGTGGCAGCGTTCGAGCGCGAGTTCGCCGAGCACGTGGGGGCGCCGTATGCGTGTGCGGTGTCCAGCTGTACCACCGCGCTGCACTTGGCGCTCATGGCAGTTGGTGTGGGTGCTGGCGACGAGGTGGTGACGGTCAGCCATTCGTTTGTCGCCACGGCGAATGCCATCCGGCACTGCGGCGCGACGCCGGTCTTCGTGGACATCGAGGCGGGCGGGTACAACATGGATCCAGCGCTCGTCGAGCCGGTGCTCGGCTCGCGGACGAAGGCCATTCTCTGTGTGCATCAGCTCGGCATGCCGTGCGATCTCTCGCGCATCGTCGAGATTGGCCGTCGTTGGGGGATCCCCGTCATCGAAGACGCGGCGTGCGCCATCGGCAGCGAGATCTTCTGGGCAGGCCGATGGGAGAAGATCGGCAGGCCTCACGGTGACGTCGCCTGCTTCTCCTTTCACCCGCGGAAGGTGATCACCACCGGTGATGGTGGAATGATCACGACCGCCGACCCGGAGATCGATCGAAAGTGCCGTCTGTGGCGGCAACACTCGATGAGCGTGCCGGACACGGTGCGGCATGGCGCCAACGAAGTGATCTTCGAGAGCTACCCGGAGGTCGGCTTCAACTTCCGGATGACGGACATGCAGGCTGCCGTCGGACGCGTGCAGCTCACGCGGCTACCGTCGATTGTCGCGGATCGGCGGCGCATCGCGGAGGAGTACTCTGGGCGCCTGGCGACAATTGAGGGTATTGGCGTGCCGCGGGAGCCCACGTGGGCGCGAACGAACTGGCAGAGCTACTGCATCGAGCTCCCGGAATGGTGCGACCAGCGAACAGTGATGCAGCGGATGCTCGACCACGGCATCTCGACGCGGCGCGGCGTGATGAACACGCATCTGGAGCCGCCTTACAAGTCGGCGGTGACACGAGCCGTTCTCTCGCGCAGCGAACGGGCGCAGCAGCGCGGCGTCATCCTCCCGATGGTGCCGTGGATGACCTCGCCGCAGTTGCGGGAGATCTGCGACGGCCTGGCGGCCGCGGTGGAACCGACGGTGGCGCACGCCACGGCCCAGCGCTAGCCCACACTAGTGCCCGGCCCTACGCCCTGACGGTCCCGACGGAGTCGGTCGCATCGCCTTGCGATCCCGATACAGTTCTTCGCTGAAGTCAATACAGTCGCAGATGGTCTCATCATCGTCCCCAACGCCAGCCTCGGCTGCGAACATGGCGCTTCCGCAGCACGCGGCGGAGGTGCGTACCTCTCAGACGCACACCTATGGGCAGATCCTCCGGTCGACGGCTCTCATCGGGGGATCGACTGCCGTGAACCTTGCCTTCCGCATCGTGCGCGCGAAAGCCATGGCGCTCCTTCTCGGGCCGACGGGCGTCGGCTTGTTGGGCCTTTACAACGCCGTTGCCGACTTGACCCAGAGCGTCGCTGGCATGGGCGTGCAGAGCAGCGGCGTCAGGCAGATCGCGGAGGCCGTCGGCTCTGGCGACCAAGAGCGGATTGCTCGCACGGTGGTCGTGCTCAGGCGAGCGTCGATCCTCTTGGGGATCCTGGGTGCGGGCCTGCTCGTGGCGTTTGCCAAGCCTATCTCACAGGTAACCTTCGGCAGCGATCAGCAGGCTCTCGGCTTGGCGCTGTTGTCGGTGGCCGTGTTCTTCCGTCTGGTATCGGTGGGACAGGGCGCCCTGATACAAGGCATGCGCCGCGTGAAGGATCTCGCGGCGATGACGGTGGTGGGAGCCCTGCTCGGCACGTTGAGCAGCATTCTGCTGGTTTACTTCTTCCGAGAGCGGGGGATAGTGCCGTCGCTGCTGGCGGTCGCTGCTCTTTCTGCGTTGATCTCCTGGCGGTATAGCCGGAGTGTCCGTATCGATGTGCCTCGAATGACATTCGGGCAGGTGGTGCAGGAGGCCGCGGCACTGTTCAAACTGGGCGCGGCATTCATGGCGAGTGGCATGATGATGATGGGCAGCGCTTACGCGGTCCGCATCATTGTCCTCCACAGGATAGGGTTCGAAGCAACCGGCCTGTATCAATCTGCCTGGGCGATTGGCGGTCTCTACGTTGGATTCATCCTGCAGGCGATGGGTGCAGACTTCTACCCGCGCCTGACCGCCTGCGCTGGGGACAACGCCGCGTGCAATCGTCTGGTCAACGAACAGGCGCGGGTGGGCATGTTGCTCGGCGGGCCGGGGGCGCTAGCCACGCTCACGCTGGCGCCGGTGGTTCTCGCCCTGTTCTACTCGAGCGAGTTCAGCGGGGCCGTGGAGGTTCTGCGCTGGATCTGCCTCGGCGTGGCGCTCCGGGTGATCAGCTGGCCGATGGGATTCATCGTACTGGCCAAGGGCCGGCAGAACATCTTCTTTTGGAGCGAGCTCGCCTGGTCGATCGTCAACGTAGGATTGACGTGGGTGTGTGTGGGCTGGTTTGGCTTGAGTGGCGCTGGGATCGCGTTCTTTGCCTCGTATGTCTTTCACGGGTTGCTCATCTATTCGGTCGTGCGGACGCTCAGCGGGTTCCGATGGTCGCCTGAGAACCTGCGAACCGGCCTGATGTTCCTGTCCGTTACGGCGGCGGTATTCTGCGGTTTCTTCGTGCTACCTCTCGTCCTGGCGGGCGGCATTGGAATTGTCGCAGCGGTTCTCAGTGGCGTGCTGTCCCTGCGTGCGCTGCTGACGCTCGTTGCCTGGGATCAGATCCCGAAGCCGATAGCGCGGCTGCTCGTCGCTGTCGGCTTCGTGCCGGCGGATTCTCCACGTGTGAGGTGATATGGAAGCGAGTCCCTCGTTACATGTGGGCTCACGGGCGACGGTTGAGGAGCGGACCGAGACGAGCGCTCTCGAGGGGCGGTCCGGGTTTCTGGCGGCCAATGGTGACGCCTATGAATGGCTTGCCAAGAGACTCCAGGCTCCGAGCCGGCAGGGGGACGCCGACGGCGTGCTGCAGGCGGTCGCCTCTGCCGCGCGGTTTGCGGTGATGTTTCACCCGGGGCGGTTTGCCGATGGCGCAATCGAGAATGTGGCGTTCGCCATCGGGACCGAGCTGGGTGAGTGCGTTTCGGATGGGGGGCTGCCGCTTCCGGCCCTCCGCAGCGAGGGGCGACGCCGCGTGCTCCATGTGGCATCCCACGTCAACACGCTCGGCGGACACACACGAATGCTTCACCACTGGGTAAGGCATGATCAGAGCTCCTGCCATTCGGTTGCGGTGACCAATCAGCAGGGTGGTCCGATCCCGCATTGGCTGGCCGACGCGGTTCGAGACAACGGCGGTAACGTAACGGCCTTCCCGGATGCATGGCGTATCCGACAGAAAGCAGCGTGGCTGAGAGAGGGAGCGAAACGCGCTGCGGACGTCGTGGTCCTGCACCACGATCCGTTCGACGTGGTGCCAATCGTGGCGTTCGCTCGATGCGAGGGGCCGCCGGTAGCGCTGGTCAATCATGCTGATCATCTCTTCTGGTTGGGGGGCTCCGTGTCGGACGTCGTGATCAGTCTCCGGACGGCCGGTGCCGAGCATGCCTCGAGCCGCCGATTCGTGGCGTCGAACGTCGTCCTTCCGGTTCCCCTCTCCGAACCGGCCCGGCGGATCACACGACGCCATGCGCGGTGCGTCCTGGGGATCCCGGAAGACCAGGTTGTGCTCTTGAGCGTTGGTCGCGCAGAGAAGTACTGGCCCTGTGGCGCGCACGACTTCGTTGCGACAGCAGGGCGGATCCTCGAGCGGGCGCCGCGCGCGCATTTGTACGTGGTGGGCGAATCACTTGCAGGAATCACTCCTCGCCTGCGTTGTGCTGTGCACGAGCGTCTCCACTTCGTCGGAAGCGTCGAAGATCCCTCGACGTACCGGGCAGCCGCTGACGTCTATCTGGAGAGCTTTCCGTTCGGTTCGCAAACGGCGCTGCTGGAGGCGGCCCTCAGCGCGCTCCCTGTCGTACGGGCCTACGCGCCGTTGTTCCCCCTTCTCGTGGCCAATGACGACGCGGTGCAAGAACAGGTGAAGAATCCAGGCAGCGAGGAGGAGTACATCGACCGTGTCGACGAGCTGGTGCGAAGCGCAGACAGACGGTTGGAGCTGGGCGATCGGCTGCGAGCGTGTCTTCTAGCGGAGCACATCGGGGAAGGTTGGCAGGCGCGGTTGGCTCAGGTCTACCGCCAGACCGATCACGGGACACATCAGCCGCAGGCGATCCCCGTGTCTTCCTCCAGAACGACGGCCGCTGACGTCGGCTTGAGCATGTGGCACGTCGTCGGCGACGGAAAGACGTACAGCCCCCCGAGCTCGGATGATGACCGTCACGCGTTGCTTTGTCACAGCGCGTTCGTCGCAAAGGAAGTCGGTAACTATGCAGGCGCTCGGCGGTTGGCCTGGTGTGCCGTGCGACAGCATCCGTCCCGGCGTGCACCATGGCGGCTTCTGGCCCTGACCGTTCTTGGTCCGGTCGCCCGGCACATTCGCAAGATCATTCGTTGAGATAGCGTTCGATGGTCTGCGTCAGTTTGGGCGCTTGGACCTCTGTGCTGTAATTCGCTCGAACCTTGCTCAGAGCGCGTGCGCCCAACGCTTCACGCAGGTCCGGCTCGTCGTGCAGCTTGCATAGATGATTGGCAAACGCGGCTACGTCCTGGCAGGGCGCGACCAGACCCGAGTCGGATTCGACGAACTCTGGGCCTCCGCCCGAGCCGGCAAAGCACACAACGGGCACACCATTGGCGCCAGCCTCCAGCATGACCAACGGAAAAGGATCCTCGCGAGAAGTCAGAGCAAAGACATCCATCGCGCAGTAGTAGTCGAGAACATCGGTCGCAGCCGCCACGCGAGCGCAGCGCCCGTCGAGTCCCAACGCGCGGCGATCATGGTCGAATTCAAGTGTGTCCTTGCCGCCGGAGCTGCCTCCGACCCACAAGAAGCGCACGCGATCGTAACCGCCAGCCGCGGCTACGCGCTTTGCAATCTGGAGAAAGAGGTCTGTGCCTTTTCTCCACCCCATGCTACCGCAACCACCCACGACGAACGTGCCGGGGGGCCAGCCCAACGCCTCGTGGACACGCCTGCCTCTGGTGGCCCTCTGTTCTGACGTGAGGTCAGGCAGCGGGACGAACTCGTGGACAAGGTTTACCTTCTGGGGAGGCACGTCGTAGTCGCGCGTCAAGGTGTCTCGTACCGGTTGGGAGACGGCGACGAACGCCGTGGCCTCACGGAAGAGCTCGCGCGCCCGCTGGGCCGGAATCTCGATGCTCAGTGCATAACCGAGCTCGTGGACATGCCAGAGGAGAGCAGGCGCCTGCCCTTTCAGCGCACGAACATGCGGCCATGCGGAGACGGTGTTCGCGTAGATGAGATCGAAGCGACGGCCAGCCAATAGCGCTTTCGTATACCAAGCCTTGAGACGCGGTTCAAGTGCGACTCTCCATCCTTTTGGCAACCCGGCCAATAGCGAGTCAGTGTTTCTGAGGACATGTGTCTTGCCGACCGATCGGAAGTCGGCTACGAGTGGGCCCCGTCCAGCCACGAGAACGGTGATATCCCAGTCCACTTTCCCACGGAGCCATTGGAGAAACTGTAGTAGCAGTAGCGAAGCGCCGTTCCTGGAGGCAGAATGACTGAGAAAGAGGATTCGCGGGCGGCCCTTCATACGGGTGCCCTGTCCGCGTGTGAGACGACGGCTTCCCGATACGCCCGCAGCAAGTGTTGTGCCGCTGCGGTCCATGTGATCTCGGGAACGGTGCGAAGGCTGGCCGCTCGCAGCTCCTGCAGCAGTGGGCGATTGGCGTCCAACAGCTTGATGTGATCGGTCAGTGCCGCAACGTCGCCAACCCTGTGCACGAGGGCGTTCTCCATATGTTGACAAATCGCCCCTGCTGCCTCCGACACCAACAAGACGCAGCCGCTGCCGCGAGCCTCGGAAGTGACCAATGCGCTGCCTTCCTCCGCGGTGGGGAGGACGAGAATGTCGCTCTTCCTCATGAGCTCGGGAACATCGGTGCGATGGCCCAAGACCTGAACGCTTGGGTGGGAGAGCATCGTTGCGAGTTTTTCCGCATATCCTGGGACGAATGCCCCGGCAATGAGGAATTCTCCCTCGCGTGACGCCGTCGAGCCCACCCACGCCTCGAGGGCGTAGTGAAGTCCCTTGCGCGGGGCGCACCCGCCAACGAAGAGCATTGTCAGACCGGTCTTGTCACGAGCGCGGTCGTGAGAGGGATAGTAGACGCGCTCGTCGAAGCCGTACTGGTGTCGCGCGAGCTTCTCCTCGGGAAATCCTAGCTCCAGGAAGGTTCGCGCGACGAAGTCCGATGGGCACAGCAAGCGAGTGGCGAGCTGGTATTCAGCCTCTTCCTTGGCGAGCACCTGCTCGTTGTATGCATGCTCATGGTTCGCGGGGAGGGTCAGGGCCAAGCGCTCGCATTCTTTCCGCACGACCTCGTACGCGAATCGAGTGTGCGCGTTTGGTCGCTCGAGCACGGTGGCGATCCCGAGCCGCGCGGCAGTTTGCAGTGTGCGCAGCGCTCCAAGCGGCCAGGTATGCACGATATCGATCTTGCCACGCAATCGCTCGAGCCGGCGAGCGACGATGTAATCGTGCAGCGCGAAGGCGCGCATGCTCCCGAGGGCCCGGTAGGGGATGCGGAGGCGTCCCTTCGCTAGAGTGGGCCGCACGGTCGCTTCGTGCAGAAGAGGCCTGCTGAGAGCTCCCGGAAAGACGACAACATCTGCACCTGCCTGGATCAGGCCGTGGACCTGATACCAGGCAGTTGTGCAGATTCTGTCTGCGCCAAGCTTGTGCGGGAAGCTATAGAGGACTCGGAAATGCTCGTGCATTCCACGTTGGCGCGTGCTCGCCGTCGACGTCGGCCAGTCTCACCGTATCACGCGTAGACCCGTTGGCGGCGCCGGCGCCGTTGGCGTGGGCGTCGGGGTCGGGGGCGGGTCCGGGGTCGGGGGCGGGTCCGGCGTCGGGGGCGGGTCCGGCGTGGGGGTCGGGTCCGGCGTGGGCGTGGGGGTCGGCGTGGGCGCTGGTGGCGGCTCGGACGGTGCAGGTTCGCCGGAGCCGTAGTAGTTGGTCCCCATGTCCTTTCCGTCGCTGGCCGCCTTTACCCCGACCGAGCCGCTGGCGAGCCGCCAGCCCGCCCAGGTCGTGGGCAACGACCCGCCCACGAATGTCGGTGTGCCCGTCACGTACGTCCCGCGGCCATCACTGGAATCATCGAAGAGGTTGGACTGGAACTTGCAGTTCGTGCAGCCCTCGCCACCGCTAGTCTTGAAGTTGCTGAATCCGATGAGGACGTTGTTCTCGGCTATTGCGTTGGAGCTCGCACGGCGATCAGGCTTGCTGTCGATGGCAACACCAGCATCGACGAATGTGTTGTGTCGGATTGTAGGACTTGCACAAGAGCCGAACTGCAGCTTGAACTCGTAGCCAAGGCCGGTCCCGTTGAATACGTTGTTCTCCACGGTAACATCGTTGCACCCGTCAGGCGACATGATGAACACATCGCTGTTGTCGAACATGTTGCCTGTGATGAGTGTGGTACCGCCCCACTGGAGCTGAATAGAATCGCAATGACTGTTCGGGCACTCAGCCTGTAGGATGTTGGTAAAGCGGTTCCCTGGACCAATCGTGAAGTTTTGAGTATTCCCCTGGGTCTGAATGCCGTCGGCATTAGATCTACCACTGATGCCGCTGAAGGTGCTGTTGCGGACAATTGCACCATTGCAATCACGGCAATTCAAGCGACCGTTGTAGAGGGCCTGGCCAACCTCATCGAACGTGGCGCCATCGACGAGGTAGTTATGCGTGCTCGTCGGACACGATGAGGCGTCGAAGAGAAGGCCACTGGCATTGGCCACAAAGGGAGTATTCAGGAATTCAATGTTCAGACTGCAATTGTTCACCGTCGAACCGGCAATCGTCATGCTCTGGAACCGGATGAAGCGCGAGCCGCTGACCTTCGGACTCATCCGGGCCTCTACACCCTTCGCAGACCTGAGCGTCACGAAGCCTGAACGGCGGATATCCGAGAAGTCCACCGAGCCATAATCGCCGCTGCTCAGGCAGATGGTGGCGCCGGTCCCTGCATTCGACGCGGCCGACGCGACATTGTCGCCCGGGCCAAGCGTCTGGTCGCACTGTGCAAGAGAGGTTTGCGCGGCTCCAAGAAGAAATCCGGAGCAAACCAGAAAGATCACCTTGGAGCGGAAGCGCATTGTCATCGTATTCCCCTTGGAAGCGTAAGTGCCTAGTTCGTCGGCGGCGTGCCTCATGGTAGGTCGAGACCTTCCTTGGATGTATTCCAGCAGCACGCCACAAGGGCAAAACACGCGCCAAACGGTCGTTCTAATGGGGGCGTCCCGTACACGCGCACAGGTCCATTTGTTACCGTAACGCGCAGGCGGAGTTGCACCGACGACACCCGCTTTCACTGTTGCCGGGTCACTACCGCTGGATTTGCCTTCAGCCTGTAGGATAACGCCCTTGATCCAACTCTTACGAATGTGTAAGTCCACTGTTACGGAGCGCATCAGCTCGAGCGAACCATCTCAACAACACGCAGGGCCTTGCTGTACGCTCGAAGAAGGCTCCCCGCCGAGTGCTCCCACGCTAGCCCTTCGCGGACTCTTCGCTGCCCGACAATACCCATCCTTTCCCGCTCAGCACGATTGTCCAGGAGCCAGCTCACCTGTCGTGCGAACTCAACCTCGTCATTCGGTCGAACATACAGGGCCGCCTCCTGCGCCGAATATCGAGTCTCGGTCAGATCAAAGGCGACAGTTGGCTTTCCAAGTGCCATGTACTCCATGAGCTTGTTCATGGTCGACTTATCGTTCAACGGACTCAGTGGATCGGGCTGCACACAGACGTGAACCGCGGACAGACACTTGCGAACCTCGAGTTCCGAGAGCCGCCCGGTGAACCACACGTAAGGGTCGACCTCGAGCTGGCGTGTTAGGGCCTGCACACTCGCAAGTGCATCGCCATCGCCAATGACGATGGCCAAAAAGTCGCGCCGCTCGAATCTGAACACGAGCTCGTGAACTGCCCGAATCCAGTAGTCCACACCGTCCTGTGGGCCAATGGTCCCGACGTAGCCGATGAGATACGTCGCCCGCTGCGTCACGCACGGGTCAGGCTCTGCCATCTGATACGAGAGAGGCGGCCCATTTCTCACAACGAAAACGGTGTCGGCGCGCTTACGCCCTCGCGTCAGCGCCAGCAGCTTATACGACTCGTTGGTCGCGATGACCACATCCGCTACCGCATACGAACAGCGTTCGAGCAGGCCCAATGCTCTGTAGACGAGGTTCTGACGAGGCTGCCCGAATCGAGACAGATACGTCTCTGGGGCAAGGTCGTGCTGGTCGAACACAAATCGCTTGCCGAGCACCTTGAAGATCGCAGCAATCACGAACAGCGTATCGGGTGGATTCGCTGCGTGGATGACGTCCACGCCCCTGCGGAGCCACACGCACACCGTCAAAAGGAGGATGGCGAGCGTGGCGTATCCGAATTCGAGCGCATAGCTCAACAGCCCACTCCCGCCAGGCGGGGCAGGAAAGCGATACACGCGGACGCCAGCAACGTCTTCCGTCCATGCCTGCGTCGCAGCTCTTGGGGCGATCACGGTCACTTGGCAGCCGGCATCGCGAAGCGTGTGCGCTTCACGACGCACCCTGAAGTCCATGGGATACGGATTGTTCTCGACGAGCAACAGTACTCGAGCCGGCAAGGAGGTCATTTCGTAGCATCACTGGAGAACACTTATGTCACATCCCGAGACTTCTTATGCCAGACGACGCGATCCTCTCCTGTGGGCGATACGGTGAATCGACGGAAACGCTAAATCGCGCGCTTTCGCCAAGGACCCGTCGAGAGCTTCGCTCAAGGTCTCGGACCTCGCCTTGCTGCCGGGCGAGAATGAGCGCGCGCAGATTCCTCTCGTCATGCCGTAGCGCTACGTTCCGGTTCGATTGACCAAGAAAGCTTCGAGGTACTCTTCCTGCCGTGCGCTCGGCGGCTTCGCCAGCATCGGACTGCCGTGCTGTGTCTCTGCAGTCCCGAACTGTTGAAGCCACAGCTCCAGCACGAGGAGGGAGAAGACTTCCTTGCCACCTTTGCCATCGCGAAAGAATCCTTCGACGATGGTGTCAAGGGCGCTAGTTCGGAAGTACTTCGTCAGCGCCGCCGTTGGCGTCAGCAGGGTGTCGCCGACGAACTCCTTCAGGTCGGCTCGCAGCCATCGCTCATAGGGCACCGGGAACCCAGATTTCGGCCGCTCGAGGATCTCTCGTGGAACGGAGCCCTTCAGTGCGGCCTTTAAGATGCGCTTGCCGGACCATCCGCGTAGCTTGAAGCTCTGTGGCAGCGACGCGGCGAACTCGAGCACGCGGAAGTCGAGCAAGGGCACCCGCAACTCCACCGACGTGGCCATCGTCATCTTGTCTGCCTTGACGAGCAAGTCGTCTGGCAACCACGTCTTCGTGTCGACGTAGAGCATCCGGTCCAACAGCGGCTGCTCTCGGACCCGCTCGAACAGACCGCGCGTCGCCTCGTTCGACTCGCGGTCTCGCAGCGCCTCGTTGAGCTCTGCACGGTAGAGCGCACTTTTCAGTCGATTGAATGGCGTCTCGGGTGTGGCAGTTCGGCTCAGATAGTAGCTCGAGAGAGGCAGGTCAATCAGCTTGCTGTAGGGTTCGACGCGATTCCAGCCGAGCCGCGCAAACGCGTGGAGCGTCGAGCGAAGGAGCGGCTTGGCCGAGCCGAGGGCAGACTTGGCCCGCTCGAGGAAGAGCAGATTGCGATAGTTCTGGTAGCCGGCGAACGCCTCGTCTCCGCCCTCGCCCGACAGCAGCACCTTGACGCCGGTCTCGCGTGCCAGCCGGGAAACGTAGTAGAGCGCGACGGCTGGAGGCTCACAGACGGGCTCCTCCATGTGCCACACATACTGCGGGAGGAACTCCAGGAACTCATACGGCGTCAGCGGGATGTCGTAATGACGCGTTCCGTAGCGCTGCGCGGCCAGCCGCGCGTACGGGCGTTCGTCAGCGAATCCTTCGCCGGCGAACCCTACCGTGAAGGAGTGGACGGCATCGCCAGCTTCTTCGGCGGCATAGCGCAGGACGCCCGTCGAGTCGACGCCGCCGCTCAGCAGCACACCTACCGGAACGTCGCTGGTCATGTGGTCTTTGACGGTCTGGCGCAACAAGTCCTGAAGGGCCTCCACCGCCTCTGAGAAGCTCCGCCAGCGGTGCGGCTCATCAAAGCAGAGATCCCAGTACTGCTCCTTGCGAACGCGCCCGTCCTTCACTATCAAGCAATGTCCCGGTTCCAGCTTGTAGATGTCTGCGAACGCGGTCTCCGCGCCGGGCAGGTAGTAATACGTGAGAAACCGATCGATTGCCCGTGCGCTCAGCCGACGAGACACGGCCGGATGGACCAGCAGCGACTTCAGCTCGGACGCAAACAGGAATGCCTTGCCCGTGTTCGTGTAGTAGAGAGGCTTGATACCGACACGATCACGTGCGAGCAACAACTGCTGTTTGCGGTCGTCCCATAGAGCAAACGCGAACATGCCGCGCAGCCGCTGGACTGCCTGCTCGCCCCACTCCTCATAGGCATGGACGATGACCTCCGTATCGCTGGCCGACTTGAACATGTGGCCACGCGACTCCAGGTCGGAGCGCACGTCGGCGAAGTTGTAGATCTCGCCGTTGTAGGTCACCCAGACACTGGCGTCCTCATTGCACATGGGCTGGCCGCCGCGGCTCAAGTCGATGATGCTCAAGCGCCGATGTCCGAGGCCGACGCAGCCCGAAACGTACTCCCCACGGCCGTCGGGTCCCCGATGGGCAATTGCGTCGGTCATATCTCGCAACAAGCGAGCATTGACCGGCGCCGCCCAGTCGAAGTTGAGGATGCCGGCGATCCCACACATTTAACGGGCTCCTCCCACGTCCGGGCTCCGTTGGAGGTGGGGTAGGGCCGGGCGGTGCAATCCCAGCCCCCAACGGAGAATCGCCAGCCATTTCCGACACGCATTGCTCCAGGACGTCGCGCCGCTTGCCATCAGCCAGGCTGGCGAGGTGACCGCAAGGATCGTGAGACGGAGGCAGGCGGAGATTATCAGCGCCACACGATAGCTGGTGCTCGCCAGCGGTCCACGCAGCCTTCGAAGTAGCAGCGCCACGGACTCGCACATCATGACCACCGAGAACGTACTGTGCACGTTGCGAGCGCTACCGCCGCCGTGATGAACCACTTCGCAGTTACCAACGTAGGCGTTTCTGAAACCGGCGCGGCCAACCCTCGCGCAGAAGTCCAGGTCTTCCCCGTACAGGAAGAATGCGGGACTGAACCCGCCGACACGCTCGAACACCTGCCGCCGCACCATCATGCATGCGCCCGAGACCGCCTCGACCTCGACCGGAGCCGTCGAGGTGCTGAACAAGGCACGAGTACCCCACAGCCAGGCTCGGGGGGCGCAGCGGCGCAGCAGGTCTGCGTTCAGGATCTGGTTCAAGACGGTCGGCAATGCCTGGACGCAGCTCGTCTGCAGCGTCCCATCCGTATTCAATAGCCGGCAACCAACCACGCCCGCATCTGAGAGCTTAGCGATCCCTGCGTACAGCCGATCGATCGCACCCTTGCGCACCTCCGTGTCAGGATTCAGGAAGAGCAGGACACCGCCGCGTGATCGTGCGACGCCAAGGTTGTTGGCGGCTCCGAAACCGAGGTTCTTACTGCTTTGAAGGAACAACACGCCGGGAAACTCCTGGGCCAGCTGCTGCTCACAACCATCGAAGGATGCGTTGTCGACCACGATGATCTCGTAGGCGGTCGCCGTGGTCCCGGCCACGATGGATCGAACGCACGCCAGTACGTACTCGGCCGAGTTCCAATTCACGATCACAACCGAAAGATCAACCTCAGACATCGGGCCCCGTTTATCCATAAATACTCGCGCGGAGCAACAGGCGCCGGCGTTGCTGCCGCCGCAAGTAGTCGATCACGCCTGGATCAGGGACGCGTGGCGACCTTGCGACGTAGCCCGAGCAGAAGCCGAGCGCCATGGCGAGGCCCTCCACGAAGAGCGGCTTCGTCAACCCGCGCTTGACACACTTCGCCAGCATGAACATGGGGTCATATCCCGTTACGTAGTTTGCTCGACCGTTCTTGAATGCATTCCGCCATGCGCCATCTGCCGCCCCTGTCTCCTTGTGCTGAATCAGGCGCAACTCTGGGAACGTGCGCGTGGCCCAACCCAACATGTTGGCCTTCACCTCGTCGACGGTGTCCCAACCAGGCGCCGGCACCAACGGTGCAATCTGATCCCAGCATTCACGTCGATAGATCTTCGTAGCGCCCCGCACATGAAATGTCGGGTCGCTCTTGGAGTCCACCTTCTCGTTTCCCTGCTCGAGCTGACACACGGTCCCGCCGCCGATTCCGAGCCTCGGGTCTGCCGCGAACATCGCCAGACAGCGCTCGAAGTAGTCCGGTGCGAACGACAGATCGCCGTCGAGCTTGACGAGGTAGTCCCACCCGTCGTGGTCCAGCAACGCGTAGCCGGCGTAGAACGCCTCCATGACACCCGAGCCGTTGACCCGGCGGCCCCGGTTCGGCCGATGGACAACGCGCATCCAGCTCGCCTGCGATGCACGTTTATCTAGGATCTCGCCCGTTCCATCGGTCGAGCCGTCATCGACGACGATCCAGCGCGCAGGCAGGAGAGTCTGCGATCTCACGGCTTCAATCGTTTTGTCGATATGCGGCGCCTCGTCTCGTACAGGTGAGACAATGATGTATCTCCGCGTTGCCATCAGGTCTGACTCCCTCTTCGCGTCCGCGTCAGTGGCGCTCATAGCAGAACACTCGCGGATCCTCGACCCTGGTTTTCGCTTGGCGTCGCGTCCCAAGCAGCTGGTGTCCAGCCTCGACGATCCACTTCCGGCAGAGCTCTCCGTTCAGGAATGAGATCTTCATACAGGAGGCATAAATTGGCAGGTACCGGGACCACTTGCTTCGAATGTAGCGATAGCACGTGTAGAACTCTCTCGGCAGGCTCAGTAGCTGGTTCGTGTTGTGGACACAAAGCCCCTGAAACGCATAGTTCGCGAGGCCTCGCTCCCTCGCCTTCATGCAGATGTCGGTCCCGTACAAATGAAAGTGGGGAAGGCGAGGATCGAAACGCAGGCCCGACGACTTACGGATGACGAGCAGGATTTCGTCGAGTGTCTCGACCGGCTCCGGCCGGGTAACGAGTCGTCCGTGCCATCCCAAGCCGCTCGTGTACACACGTCCGAGCCCGCCTTCGGCGCCTTTCCTGGATCCAAAACAGCCGAGAACCCCCCAGCTCACTTGTGTCTCCTCGAGAAATGCCAAACAACTCTTCAAGCATGCAAACCACGTATCCGGCAGATAGACGTCCTGGTGAACGAAGATGACGATGTCGTTCTCGGCTTCCTCGATCGCGCTGTTGTAAGCGAGGGACGCCGAGGGAAAGCGCCGTTTGATGACCAGCTGATTACGTCCTCCATTCAGCAGGCCAGGAGACAAGAGGAGGTTCTGCTGAAGCACCTCCTCGTGGTTGACCGATACTGTTATCGTGAAAGTCTCGTCGCTCATCGTTCATTCCTACTGCTGCCGGCACGCGAACGCCCCGGCCTTTGCGCTTTCGACGCCGAGTACGGGCAGACACGCCCGCCTTGGCCACCGACACGGCCGGGTGCTGGATCGCGGTAATCGCCGCGACGATCAGATAGAAGAACGAGATCGACTGGTCGAACAGCGAGATCGACCAGAAGTTCATCACCTGCCCGAACAGCATCGCTCCCAGGGTCCAGACGAGAAAGGCCTGCGTGGGTGATCGGCGCTCATTGTCCCGCACTGCTCGTCCCACCGCTCGAAACGCGACACCCAGCATGAGCGCGAACAGGATCAACAGCGGCAGACCGCCCAGCACCCCCATCGCCAGGAAGTGATTGGTGATGTCCGTGTGGATCGAATTCGCCGGTACGCCGGTAGCCATCCAATGCCTCGTGTAATCCGTACCGACGGCCCACCATTCGCTCAGGTGCTCGAGCGACGAGCGGATCAGCTGCGCGCGGTGCCAGCCAGCGCTGCCGCCGGTAATATCGATGCGCCCCATGAGGAAGTACACCGGGGCGTCCATCACGATGTCGAGCGCGACGATGCCGGCAAGCGTCGCCCAGCGAACCAGACTCAGCACGCTCCGCAGCTTCCAGAGCAGCAACGCGAACGAGGTAAAGGCGACCATCATGATCGGCCCGCTCGACGTGCTGGCGAAGACGATACCCGCCCCGGCAGCCAGTCCAAGGAGCGCGCTTACGCGATGCATTCTCCAGATGGCGACGGCCATTGCCATGCAGGTCGCACCGACCGTCCCTGCCAAGATCGAATGCGCGAACGGCCCATATGCCCGGACGTGTCCTTCGCGGATGTTGATCTCGCCAGTTCCTCCCATGATCGAGAAGAAGTTGTGCGCTGTGTGCTTCTCGAGCAACATCAGGATGGCGAGCGGCAAGAGCACCACGCACAAGACTGCGAATATCCGGCGAACGTCTTCAGCGTCCTGGATGAAGATCCGGCAGAGGACGTACACGCCCACTTCACCCAACACCATGCCCGAGCGAACCGTCCACGCGTCTGGCGTATGAAACGCACTCGAGCCGACCAGGAGCAGCGCCCAGGCGAACAGCAGTGCGTCGATCACGTTCACGCCATTGGCGACCCGTTCGCCGCGCACGAGAACACGCACGATGCCGACTACCACAAGGATGCGGAGCGCACTCAGGCTGGCGGGTCCGAGCTCGACAACAGGCAGTCGGGTCGTGTATGCGGCGGCAAGCAGCAGCGGAATCACCGCGAGCCGCCGCGGCAGCACGACGAGGAGCAACCCGGCGATGACCGTGAATGCGACGCCGCCAACGCTCACGGCATGGGTCCTTCTGGGAGCTGTCCGGTTGATGAGAGCACGTTACTTGTCAGGACAGGGTTTACATCAACCAGGGATGACGCTGGCGAATGTCTCGATCCCACTCGCAACCCGTTCTTGATGCGCTTTCGTCAGCCCGGGGAACATTGGAAGGGACAGAACCTCGGAGGCGGCGCGCTCGGTAACCGGCAGGTCGCCGACGTCATAGCCCCAATCGCGGTAGCACTTCTGCAGATGAACCGGCAGCGGATAGTGCAATCCGGCAGAGATGCTCTCCGCCTTCAGGTGCGCGGCGAGCGCATCTCGGTCCTTCGTTCTGACGACGTAGAGATGATAGACGGCTCTGCTCGTCTCCGGCTCGAACGGGGGCGTGATGTCAGGTGCGCCGGACAGCAGCTCGGCGTAACGAGCCGCGGCCGACTTTCGTTGCTCGTTCCAGCGATCCAGGTGGCGAAGCTTGATCCTGAGGAATGCCGCCTGAATCGCATCCAGCCGGCCGTTGTAGCCCTCGAGGTCGTGGTAGTACTTCTGTGCCTGCCCGTGCTCACGCAGCATCCGGATCTTCTGCGCCACCTGTTCGTCGTCGGTGGTCACGGCGCCCGCTTCACCGCAGGCTCCGAGGTTCTTGCCGGGATAGAAGCTGAACGCGCCCGCCTTGCCGAAGGAGCCGGCGCGCCGCCAGCCGCCTTCCGCGGAGTAGTACTCGGCACCCTGCGCCTGGCACGCGTCTTCAACGACGAAGAGGTCGTAGTGGCTGGCGATGTCCAGGATTGAGTCCATCTCCGCCACCTGGCCGTAGAGGTGCACGGGAACCACCGCCCTGATTGGCCTCCCTGAGCGCTGGCCAAGCGGCCGGCCGGTATGTTGATCCTTTTGGCAGGCTTCGAGGTATTCCAGCAGCCTGTCAGGACTCATGCAGTACGTGCGCTCGTCGATGTCGACGAGCTCCGTGTCCGCGCCCGCCTGGCTGATGGCTTCGACCGTGGCGATGAAGGTGTGCGACACCGTGACGACCGCGTCACCAAGGCCGACGCCAGCTGCCATCAAGGCAAACCGCACGGCGTCGGTGCCACTGGCGACACCGACGCAATACTTCGTGCCGCAGTAGGCGGCAAACTCTCGCTCGAACGCCTCGACTTCCGGTCCGCCGATGAAGGCGGCCGATCGGACGGCGTCACGAAAGGCCGCGACGAGCTCCTCCTCGAGCTCCCGGTGGGGCGTGATCAGATCCAAGAATGGAATGGGTGGAGTCATAGTGTGTGGCTCGTCTGGGCATCAACGCGCGCCGCGGCCCGTAATAACGGCCCGTGGCGTCGCAAGGAGAATCTTGAGGTCCAACCAGAGGGACTTGGCCCTGGCGTAGCGGAGGTCGAGGCGGACCATCTCGTCGAACGTCGTACGGCTTCGACCGGTGACCTGCCACAAGCCCGTGAGGCCTGGCTTGGCCTCGAGCACGCGCCTCCAGTGCCAGGGCTGATAGTGCTCGAGCTCGTAGGCGATCGGTGGACGAGGGCCCACGAGCGACATGTCACCCCTCAGGACGTTCCAGAGCTGTGGCAGCTCGTCCATGCTGGTCCTGCGGAGCAGGCGGCCAATCGCCGTTGTTCGTGGGTCGTTGTCGATCTTGAACGGTGCCGCGTCGTTGCTCGCCCTCGCGTGGTTGGCGAACTTGATGAAGTCCGTCACGTACTGCCGATGTAGCGCGGGATCGTTGTTCACCTGCATGGTGCGAAACTTGAGCATCGTGAACGGCGTGGCCATGTAGCCGATGCGCTCCTGCCGGAAGAGGATGGGGCCAGGCGAGGTCAGCTTGACGAACAGGGCCGCGAGCAAGAGGATGGGGGACATCAGCACGAGGAGCGTAGCGCTTCCAATGATGTCGAGCGTTCGCTTCGCTGTGCTCCAAAGCGGCAGGCGCGTGTGCATGGCGCGGAGCTCGTCGAGTAGGGGGTCACCCTCGGGGAGCTCAGGGGCGCTTCCGGCCACGGGGCCGCGATGCACGTAACACCGTATCTCGAGCCGCTCGATGGCTGCGGTGTCGAGACGGCGCATCAGCTCGTGCAGCACGCACGCTTCGAACTGGCGAACGTCGGCATCGCCAGGCCTGGTGAGCTCGGTCAGGATCACACCGACAGTAGTGCCCTGCTCCATCCATCCCGTCATGTCGATGTCACTGGCGGTTGCCGCCACCGCAGCACGCACCGCCGGGAGAAGGGGCGGATCCACCTTGATCGTGATGAGGGCGAACAGCTCGTCGAGGCGATCCGCTCGCCGCCGCTCGCGAATCAGCGCGCTCTTGAACAGCCGCTCGTTGAGGAAGCGCTGGGTGGTGCGCGCCTCGGCCCCCGCAGTCGGTCGCCCCATCGTCTGCTCGATGGCGTGGCTTTCAACCATCGACGCAATGGACAGACTTCCGGCCACGCTGCCGTTGCGAGCGTGCCCGACCGTCAAACCGTTGGCCCGCCGTGGCGAACGCGCGCGTGATCGCACGGGCCTCACGCTCGCGATCGGCGTCCCCTCACTCCAGTGGAACGTCGTCATCCAGTCATGCATAGCGGTTCTTTGGCCTAGTCTGCAGTTGCAACACACGCACTTCGAGGCGCGCCCGCACACGCGCGGGCAAGCGTTGGCTCAGCGCGCCAGCGACGCGCTCGCCGATCCGACGCGAGACGTCAGGCGGCGGTCCGTTGGCGCCTTGCGTCAGCACGGCACCCGCTGATCGGCCAGTCCGATACCAGCCGATGACCTCGATCTCTCGAACGCAGGTCGCGAGGGCAGCGAACAACGCGTCGGCCTCTGCGGCATCAATCGAGCCGTCCCCCTCGCTGTCGGGCGTGATATCCACCAGCAGCAAGAGCAGTGATCGTCCCGAGCGCTCGGCGCGCCTTCGCTCTATCGCCAGGAAGTGCCGAAAGCTGTCCTCGTCGTACACCTCGTGCCTTCGATCGGTCCGGTGCGCTGACATATCCAGTTGTGCGCAGGTAGCTTCAGGGGGGGAGGTGTGAAGCTGAGCTGCAAATCGAACGCCAGAGCTCGCTACTGCTTTTGGGCCGATTTGGCCGGCCCGAATCGCATCACATCGTCGCTGCCGCGATTAAAGTCCGCATCGCGGCTGAATTTGTATTCAGTACGATGAATACGGGATCGACTCGGCCTCAGCGCGGTTGAGGACGACGCCGAGAATCTTCTTGCGCCCGATTGTCTTCGCAGCCTGCCTGACGATGTCGAACGGCGCGTGGGCTGCCGCCACCACCAGCACGACACCGTCGGCGGTCGCGGTCAGCAGGTTTGCGTCCGGCATCATCGTCACAGGCGGCGTGTCGATCACGACCCAGTCGAACTTGCTTCGGGCTTCGTCGATCAATTGCCGCATCCGCGCGGAGGTCAGGCCGGCCATCGGGTCGGGGTCGGGCGCTCCTGCCGGCAGAAGCGCCAGGGCATCCGAGATCGCGAGCGTGGGGAAGGTGGCTGGGCTTTCCCGCCGGAGGCCGTCAGAGAGTCCGCTCCCGTTTCCGACTTGAAAAATGTCGTGAAGCGTGGGGCGGCGGAGATCGGCATCGATGAGCAAGACCCTACGTCGGTAGGACTCGCTCAACGTGAGGGCCAGATTCGTCGACGTCAGCGACTTGCCCTCGGCCAGCACGGCGCTGGTGACCATGACCACACGCAGCCCGCGATCGAGCTGTGCCTGGTGCAGCGTTCCGGCCAATTGGCGATACTGCTCGACACCTTCAGCCGATACCTTGCCCGAGACGATGATCCGCTCTTCGAGCCGCGGGTTGACTCGGCGGAACACGGCCGGCGGCTCGTCGCGGCTCAGCGCCGACCCGGGAGGACGCGGCGTCGGGGTGGGCCGGTTCGTCTTCGGCACCGCGACAAGGGGCCGCATGGATGCGGGGGGAGGAGCCGCTTCGTCGAACGTCCATGGCGACTCGTAGGGGGGATCCTCCTGAATGAGTCGGAGGGCCCCCACTCTGGCCACGTCCGGAGGCACCGGCTCACCGCGTTCCCGTGCGGCTTCGCTCACCCGCAGTATGGCATCACCAATCCGGCTCATGTTCACCCTCAGTCGACAGATAAGATCACTGCACGTCGCGCCATCGCCGTCTCGTTCGAGCGGGAGGCCGACGGCTCTTTTCTCGCGTGATCGTCGTTACCTTCCGGTCGATGCACGGCAGCGGGCGGCCGTGGCGTGCCGAGCAGATCCCCTGGCCCCCTGTCTGGGGCCAGCTGCCGCCGCTCGCCACCTGGGACGGCGCCCGGCTCCTGCGACGACCCCGCCTGTGCTTCCGCCACGACGGGCTCGTTGCCGCCCATGTTCACATCGAGATCCCTGCACACCTCGGCGATGATGTCGGTGGAGACCGGCTTCGCCTTGAGGGCGAAGGCCGTCAGCAGCGCGTTGTCGGAGACGACGTTGATCGTCCGGGGAACGCCCCTCGACACCTGATGAATGCGCTCCACCGCCGACCGGTAAAAGATCGCGGCTGGGTCGCCACCCGCGACACGGATCCTCATGGCGAGATAGCAGGCGGTTTCCAGCAGGCGAAATGGCGTCAGCGTGGTGCGCAAGGCCACTCGCTGTTTGAGCGGAAGTAACGCCGGCTCGTTCAGCCGCGTCGCGAGCTCGGGTTGTCCCGCGAGCAGGATCGACAAATGCTTGCTCGTCGGGGACTCGAGGTTCGCCAGCATGCGAATCTCTTCGAGGATCTCGGTAGGTATCGCTTGCGCTTCGTCGACGATCAGCGCCGTCAGCTTGCCGGAACGACGCCGCTCTCCGAGCAGCGCGTCCAGCTCGCGCAGGAACGTGGCCTTGGACCGAGCCACCTTCGGACTGAGTCCCACGCCGTGGGCAACGAACTCGAAGAACTCCTGCCGCGTCAGCGTGGGGTTGTTCAAGTAAAGGCCGAGCACCTCCGAGCTCTGGTAGTGGGCCAGGGCCGCGCGAGCGAGCGTCGTCTTTCCAGTTCCGGCCTCACCAACGAGCACCGTGATGCCCTTGTCGCCCGCCATGCCGTAGTGCAGGACGCTCAAGGCTTCGCGGTGCCCGCTCGAGAGGAACAGGAACCGCGGGTTCGTCGTGAGATCGAACGGGCGCTCCGATAGGCCGAAGAAATCTCGGTACACTCTGCTATTCCAAAAGCCAAACCCGTGCACGGCGCGTTCACGCCTTCGCGCTCCGCGCTCCCGCCTTCGCTAAAGCTTCGGCG
>WHTT01000075.1 GCA_009377605.1 Luteitalea sp. | reverse complement strand
ACTACCGTGAGTTCATTGCGACGGCCGTTCGAGAGGTGACCAAGAACATTGCCGATCTGATCCACTCCAAACGACCGCGTGCGGGATTCTTCACCTACACGGATGAGTACGTCGACGGGATCATGTCGGAGTCGAACACCGGCCTGGAGCGCCCCTTGCCGCTGTGGCCGTATTCCGCGAGCGACAACGTCAGCCGGGCGCGCAACGCGCAGCCGGAGAAGATGGCCGTCAACCTTGCGATCGGCTTCGTCGACATTCCTTACCGGTTCGTGACGGTGCCGCCAGCAGAGATTCAGAGCCGACTGTACCAAAACATGGCGCACGGCTCGGGACCGGCCTTCGTGGCGCTCGGCACGCTCGACCAGGAAGACATGAGTGGCATCATGGCCGCGCGGCCGGTCTTCAGATTCCATGCCGAGCATGAACAGGGCATGATCGCTTATGTGCCGTGCGACGTGGGTCGCCTCTACTATCGTCACAGCTCTCCAGGGCACATGGCGCTGGTCGCTGATCTGATCGACCATTTGCTCCCGGACGGCCGCCAACTGAAGACCAACGCCCACCCGCTGGTCGAGATGACCGTCATGCGCCAGACGAAGAGCGCGCGCACGCTCGTGCATCTCGTCAACATCTCGGGTCATTCCAGCACGGCGTACTTCTCACCGATCGAGATGCGTGATGTCGACCTGGAGATCAAGGGACGCTTCCAGAATGCCCGCTCGATTCTCCTCAACCGCTCCTTGTCAGTGACCCGGTCCGGAGAGTACGCGAGCTTCTCGGTGCCACGCCTCGGGGCCTATGACGTCATCGTTTTGGAGTGACCGTGCCACGGTGTGAGACAGGAGACCCGTGGCTCTTCTTCGACTACAATGGCGCCGGCAAATCGACGTTACATCGTAACTGCAGTTATTCGACCTTCTGACGAAATCGAAGGGAGTAGCGTGTGGGTCTCGGCGTCTTGACTCTGCTCTCGCTGTTGCCGATCGTGGTAGTGGCAGTCTTCCTGGTGGGGCTGCGGTGGCCAGCCAGCAAGGCCATGCCGATCTCGCTGGCAGTGGCGGCGGCGCTCTCGCTAGGCATCTGGGGCGTGCCCGCGACGAAGGTGACCGCCGCCTCAATCAACGGTCTCATCATTGCCGCGTCACTGCTCTACATCATCTTCGGCGCGATTCTGCTACTGAACACACTGCAGGAGAGCGGCGGCCTGAAGGTCATTCGCCAGGGCTTCACCAACATCACGCCCGACCGGCGCGTCCAGGTGATCATCATCGCGTGGCTCTTCGGCTCCTTCATCGAGGGTGCAGCAGGGTTCGGCACGCCCGCCGCGGTCGCTGTGCCACTCTTGGTGGGGCTCGGCTTCCCGGGCATGGCGGCGGTGATGGCAGGCATGATCATTCAGAGCACGCCGGTGTCGTTTGGCGCTGGCGGCACGCCGATCCTCGTCGGCGTCAGCGGCGGCCTCTCGACCGACGCCTCGGTGCGGGCGTTTGCCGCGGGGATCGGATACACCGACTGGCCCCAGTTTCTCGGCTTCATCGGCGGCAAGGTCGCGCTGCTCCACGGCATTACCGGCACGCTGATACCACTGTTCGTCGTTGCGCTGATGACGCGGTTCTTCGGGAGGAACCGCTCATTCAGCGAAGGCTTGCGCGTCTGGAAGTTCGCCCTGTTCGCCGCCTTCGCGATGACCGTCCCGTACGTCATCCTCGCGCACGTGCTCGGTCCTGAGTTCCCCTCGCTCGTGGGAGCGCTGCTAGGATTGGCGCTGGTCGTCCCAGCCGCGCGAAAGGGCTTCCTGATGCCATCGCGCGAGGAATGCTGGGACTTCGAGCCTCGAGAGAAATGGGACGCGGAGTGGACGGGGAGCATCGAGGTCCGCGATATCGCCCACCAGAGCGGGCGCATGAGCCTGGCGCTGGCCTGGACGCCTTACGTGCTCGTGGGCCTGCTGCTGGTGCTCACCCGTGTGAGCGCGTTGCCGTTCGGGCAATGGCTGCAAGCCTGGACGATTGAGATCCCGGAGATCCTGGGCTCTGACATCTCCGCCAGTCTTCAGCCTCTCTATTTGCCAGGCACGGTGTTCATCGCCGTCTCTTTGATCACGGTCTTCCTCCATCGGATGCAGGCGGCATCCTTCCGACGCGCCGTCGGCATCTCTGCCAGGGTCATGATGGGAGCGTCGGTCGCTCTCATCTTCACGGTTCCCATGGTCCAGGTGTTCATCAATAGTGGCGGCGGGAGTGCCGGCTTCGAGCGGATGCCCATCGTGCTCGCAGAAGGCGTTGCCTCTCTAACCGGCGCCGCCTGGCCCCTGTTCGCGCCGCTCATCGGCGGGCTCGGCGCCTTCGTGGCCGGGAGCAACACGGTGAGCAACATGATGTTCTCGCTGTTCCAGTTCGAAGTGGGGCAGCGCATCGGTGTGGATCCCACGTGGGTCGTCGCGCTGCAGGCGGTGGGCGGTGCGGCCGGAAACATCATCTGCGTGCACAACGTGGTCGCCGCCTCGGCGGTCGTCGGGCTGACGGGCCGCGAAGGTGCCATCATTCGCAAGACGCTCCTCCCATTCGCTTACTACGCGCTGCTGCCTGGCGCCATCGGCTATTCGATTGTCTGGCACGCTCAGAAAGGGCTTCTCAATCTCGGGACGGTGCTGGCGCTCGCGGCAGCGGCGCTCGCCGTCGTCGTGATCTTCCGAGGGCAGCGTCTGGTGAGCCGTGTGTCGATGCCGTCGGCGATGAATGCCGACTGATCTATCCCAGGGCCTGCGCCAAGTCTTCTTTCAAATCTTCGACGTCCTCCACACCGACGGAGATTCGCAGAAGGCTGTCGGTGATGCCCAGCGCCTGCCGGCGCTCTGCTGGCACCGAGGCGTGCGTCATCGACGCGGGATGCGAGATCAAGGTTTCGACGCCGCCGAGGCTCTCGGCAAGCGCGAGGAGCCGTACGCGCTCGAGGACGGTCTTGGCCTTGTCGAGCGAGCCGACATCGAAGGCGATCATGCCGCCGAAGCCGTTCATTTGATAGCTGGCGAGATCGTGCTGCGGGTGGGAGGGCAGCCCAGGGTAATACACGCGCTCGACCCCAGCATGTGCGGCCAGGAACTCGGCAAGCGCCAGGCCATTGATGTTGTGCTGGGCCATGCGTAACGCGAGGGTCTTCGTGCCGCGGAGGACCAGCCAGGCATCGAATGGCCCGAGAATGGCCCCTGCCGCATTCTGAACGAACTTCAGCCACTCGATGTGATCGTCACGCACCGCGACGACGAGCCCGCCAACGCCGTCGCTGTGGCCGTTGAGATATTTGGTCGTGCTGTGGATCACCAGGTCCGCGCCGAGCTCGATCGGGCGCTGCACGTACGGGCTCGCAAACGTGTTATCCACGGCGACCGGCACGTCGTGAGCATGGGCGAGCTCGGACAGCGCCTCGAGATCCGTGAGGCGGAGGATAGGATTGGTTGGTGTCTCGACGAAGAGCATCCGCGTGGCCGGCGTTAGGGCAGCTTCGACCGCGTCGAGGTCGCCGGTATCGACATAGCTGAACGTCACACCACAGCGGCTGCGCACGCGCTCGAACAATCGATACGTGCCGCCGTACGTATTGTCCGTCACGAGGACGTGGTCCCCCGACTGCACGAGCGTGGCGACGGCGTCGATGGCGGCCATGCCCGACGCAAAGGCGAAGCCCGCGCGTCCCCGCTCGAGCGACGCGACGTTGGCTTCGAGCGCCGTGCGCGTCGGGTTGCTCGTGCGGGCATACTCGTGCCCCTTGTGCCGGCCGAGCGCCTCCTGAACGTACGTCGACGTCTGGTAGATTGGCGTGATGATGGCGCCGGTCGCCGGGTCCGGCTCCTGGCCGGCGTGGATGCAGCGCGTGCTGAAGCGGGCATGCGGTGTCAGTTTCACGGGTGCGTGTCCTCGGGTGTTGGCAGTCAGCGTTGGCCTCTTTAGCCAACGTTACACTACATTCTGTTATCATTTTGCAAGCCGCCTCATGGCCCGCCCACCCGCCGCCAGACAACTCCGCCAGTCTCACCGCGCCGACCCGCCGTTGCTTCCCGTGCGGCTGCAACCACAGCCGCCGCAGGCGGTGAGGATACGCGTCCGGGAGATCCTCACCCAGCACTGGCTCGGGCGGTTGTTCGTCGCGGTGCTCGTGGTGCGGATCCTCGTGATGCCGTTCGAGCTCGTCGGCATCGAGAACGCGCTCTTGGCGCTGCTCCGCAAGGTGGCCAACCTCCTCCTCATCGGCATTGGCCTGTACGGCGGCGTGCGGCTCTGGCTGATCGTGCAGCGGCGGCTGCTGTGGCGGGTGAGGCGGCGCCTCGTGCTGTCCTACGTGCTGATGGGGCTCGTGCCTGTCCTGCTGGTCGGGCTGTTCTTCCTCTTCGCTGGCTGGTTGTTCCTGATGAACGTCGGATCCTATCTCGTGCTCCGCAGCCTCGACGAGCGCGTGATGGATGCCGATCAACTCGCGCAGAGCCTCTCGGCCGAGATCGCCGCTGACGCGAATGTCGACGCGGCCGAGGTGCTGGCGCGGCACGTGGCGACGTCGAGAGGCCAGTATCCCAACATCTCCATGGCCGTCGTGCGTCTGGCGTCAGGACAGGGTGCCCGTGCAGGCACCTGGGAGCACGCGCCGCCGCCAACGACCATCCCGGCGCACGTCGTGGATGCCGGGCACTATGCGGACAAGCTGCCGGTCCGCGACCCCAACCTCCCCGACGAGACGCGTCAGCTCGTCGCGCGCGCCGCAGCCTGCGCACCCAGCGACTCACCAAGCTCTTGCGCCATCGTCGACGTGCCGATGGGGGAGGGGGCCGTCGAGCAGCTACGACGAGAGGTGGGCATTCGGCTCGAAGAGCTCGACGAGCGCCCGCGCGAGAGATCCTCGCTGGCGCGAGATGCCGCCGGTCGCATTCCGTGGAGCACACACTTCACGTACCGAGACTGGACGACGGGCAAGAGCCTGCCGCTGGAAGTGTTCTTTCGCGCACGGCCGCTCGAGATCTACGAGCGCATGGCGGCGGCTCGATGGGTCGGCAGTCAGTGGACGTTCGGTCAGTTGCTCTTCCTGTTGCTGCTCGTCGTGGCCGGCATGTTCCTGGTGATCTACGCCGTCGCGTTCATCATGGGCTTTTCCCTCGCCCGCTCCATCACCGGCGCGATCCATCAACTGTTCATCGCCACCGAGCGCATTCGCGAGAACGACTTTACGCACCGCATCGAGGTCAGGACGCGCGATCAATTGGGCGAGCTGGCGGTCTCGTTCAACGCCATGACGTCCAGCATCCAGCACCTGCTCCGAGAGCAGGCGGAGAAGCAGCGGCTGCAGGAAGAGCTGCGGATCGCGCGCGATATCCAGGCGTCGCTCCTGCCGCGCGGGCCGCTCCGCCTGCCGGGCGTTGCGATGGCCGCACTCTGCGTCCCCGCACGAGAAGTAGGCGGCGACTACTATGACTTCTTCGTCCTGGCGGAGGACCGCGTCGGCCTGCTCGTGGCGGACGTCTCAGGCAAGGGCACGTCGGCGGCCCTCTACATGGCGGAGCTGAAGGGGCTCATGCTGTCGCTGAGCAGGGTGTATCCGTCACCCAAGCAGCTGCTCATCGAGGTCAACCGCGTCCTCTCCGAGAGTCTCGACAGCCGCAGCTTCATCACGATGACGTATGCCATCATGGACCTCTCGCAGCGCACGCTCACCTACGCGCGGGCGGGTCACACGCCGCTCATCCATCTGCTCGCGACCGAGTCATGCGCACGTATCCTGACGCCGAACGGGCTCGTGCTGGGGCTGCGTCTGGAGGGGATTGCTGCGAAGTTCGAGCAACTCCTCGAAGAGGTGATCGTCCCACTGGCACCGGGCGACCTGTGCGTGCTCTTCACCGACGGGATCACGGAAGCCATGAACGGCGGCGCGGACCTGTTTGGTGAGGGACGGTTTTGTGAGCTCCTCGAGCAGCAACGACATCTGCCGCCCGAGGAGCTCCGCGAGCACATTCATGGAGAACTGAAGACCTGGGTCGGGGAGGCGGATCAGCACGACGACATGACCATGATCTTGCTGAAGGTGGGATAGGGGAGGGATCAAGGGATCAAGGGGGCAAGGGGCGGAGGGCGAGGCGGCAACACGTTGCCTTTGTTCGACGTTACCCCCCGCCGCGTGAGCTACCTCCTTTACCCCTCATCCCCTTGATCCCTGGACCCCTTAACCCCTGTATTGCGAACAACACCCTCGCCGTGAGACCTTCTCAGGAAATGGTGGTCGTCTTTCGGACCGCGTCGGACGTTGAAGCAACCCTCGTGACCGGCTTGCTCGAGACCCATGGCATTGCCGTGCGGCGCGTAGCCGAGGCGCTGCGTGTGGTCATGCCGCTGCCCGCCAGCGGGCTCGGAGACATTCGCCTCGAGGTGGCGGAGCAGGAGGCCGCGGAAGCGCAGCGACTCATCGAGGCGTACCGCGATAGCGCCGAGGATCGATTCAACGTCGTCCCGTTCGGCGACGGACTCGTGCTGCTGGAGCACCGGCTCGGCTACCGGTTTCGCGACCGCGGTCTGCTCGAGCATGCGCTCACGCATCGCTCGCGAGCCCACGAAGATGTCACGGGCGGCGTGGTCGACAACGAGTCGCTCGAGTTCCTCGGCGACGCCGTGCTCGGCTTCGTGATAGCGGACGTCATCTTCCGAGACTTCCCGGAAGCAGACGAGGGGCAGAAGTCGAAGATCAAGGCGTCGGTCGTCTCCACGGCGGCGCTGGTCCAGATTGGTGAGCGTCTCGGTATCGGCCAGTATCTGTTGCTCGGACGTGGTGAGGAGAAGAGCGGAGGGCGGCACAAGCAGGCGCTCATCGCGGACACGTGCGAAGCCGTCATTGCCGCAATCTATCTCGATGGCGGCCTGGAGGTTGCGCGCCGCTTCATCCTCCGTGAGTGTCAGGATGTGCTGGACGAGGTGAAACAGCCAGGGCTGCTGACCGCGATGACCGGCGACTACAAGTCGGCCCTGCAGGAATGGCTGCAGGAAGAGCGTCACGCGCTACCGGAGTACCGCGTGGTCGCCACGCGCGGACCGGATCACGAGAAGGAATTTGCCGTGGAGGTTTGGTCGGAAGGCCGGTTGCTCGCGTCCGCGACCGGGCGGAGCAAGAAGGAGGCGGAACAGGCAGCGGCACGCGGCGCGCTCGAGCAGCTACGCACCTAGCTCCAATGCTCTTCACAGATGGCCCTCGTACGTAGCGCGTGGCCTTTAGGCCGCGCGGAAGAGCATGAGATCAGTCGAAGTCGATGATGTTCCCGGGGCCACGGACACCTATCGGCTGCTCGAGCACTTCCTCTGGAGGAGTGGCAGGATGAGCGACGGCAGTGGGTGTGGGCGGGGAGGCGGGTGCTGGTGGTCGCGGGAAGTGGGTCAGACGGGCGAGCGCGTACTGTTGGACCTCGTGAGCGATCTCTTGGCCGGTCGGTAGCTCCGGCTGATTGTTGACACGCACCCATGGCCGCAGCAGCGGATCGGCAAACGTGTACCGCTTCCGCTTCGTGCAAAGCAGGTCGACGTCTTCGAGCCAGGACAAATAGTCTTTGGTCGAGCCTGGCGTGCGATGCAATCGGTGTGCAATCTCGGTGAGCGTCAGCGGCTCCTGCTGCGCCAGCACGTCGAGAATCGCCTTGAGTGCGCCGTAGCCTCGGGCGCGGTGCAAACGGAGCTCGTACGAGAAGCGCAAGCGCGCGTGGAGCTCGCCGCCGGGCTCGACGAGGGCGACGAGGGCGCTGATAGGATCCGTCCCTTCCATGCGCTGAAGCGCATGCTTCAGCGCCTCCACGTAGGCGGGACGCCCGTCGCACAGCGTATGGATGTCGTGCGCGAGCTCGGCGGCTTCCTGCCGCGGCTCACCGTCGGCTTGCAGCTCGGTGCCGATCAAGTCCGCGGAGAGCGGCGGCATGGGCACCAGCTCGACTTCGTCGAGGTGTTTCAAGAGACGCCGTGCGCGTGCCATGAACCGCGTCGTGAACACGAATTTGTTGAAGCCATGTGCGATGGTACGCAAGAGGTCGTCGAGGACCGAGCGGAGGCCGGGGAAGCTCTCGAAGGTCCGCAACTCCAACAGCTCATCAACGAGGAAGGTTGCCGGCGCGCCCTCGGGCGTGCGGGCATTCGTGAAGAACTGCACCGCGGTGTCGAACGCCTCGCGCGGCGCGTGCGGCAATGAGACGCATGCTATCCCGTCCGCTACGAACGGCGACCGCGCGACGAGCGCATGCACGAATCGCTCAGGTGTCGACACGATGCGCTCGAGGTCGACGTACTGGCAGACGCGCGCACCGCCGAGGAGACTGCGAAGGCAGAAGAGGAGGGAGGTTCGGCCCGATCCGCAGCCGCCAATCACGACGGGCAGACGAGCCGACGAGTCACGAAGCGTCGGGGCCAGACGTTCGCCCAGAGACAGATACGTGGTCACAGCTTGTACATGAACGCTCCATGGCGCGTCGGTGCCCGTGCGCGACCGTATGGAGTGAAGATCAAGAGCCTATGTACCTCCACACCGATTGTCAATGCCTGTTTACATGCTGTCTCTGCGCGTGCGCGTGTCGCCCGCTGCCTGCGCCTGCGGTGGATTCAGCGGCAACGCTCTGATACCATAATGCGTTCGCGTACCGGGCGTGTTCGTCGACATGTCCGGCTGGCTTCGACTACCGGGATCCCACGCGCGGGATCGGATGCAACCAACGATGAACATCGCAGTGCTGGGCGCCCAATGGGGCGACGAAGGCAAGGGCAAGATCGTCGATCTGCTCACGCCTCATTTCGGGATCGTGTGCCGATATCAAGGCGGACACAACGCCGGGCATACCGTGTACGCGAAGGGCCGGAAGTTCGTGCTCCGCCTACTGCCGTCCGGCATCCTCCAGCCCGACGTGATCTGCGTGCTCGGCAACGGCGTGGTGATCGATCCGCAGGCGCTGTTTGGCGAGATCGAAGAGCTGCAACGTGCGGGCGTCATGGTCGACAATCGGCTCGTCATCAGCAGCAAGGCGCACCTCATCTTGCCCTACCACCGCGAGCTCGAGCTGCTGGCCGAGGCGCGGCGCGGCGAACGGCGCATTGGCACCACGTCGCGTGGCATTGGGCCCGCGTACGAGGACAAGGCGGGACGGCGAGGTATCCGCGTGGGTGATCTCTCGGATCCATCGTCGCCGCGCGCGTTGGCGGATGCGGTGCGCGAGAACGTCGAAGCGCGCAACCGGTTGTTGGATACCGCGCACATGGACTGGCAGCTCGTCCTGGCAGAGCTGCAGGAGGCGTGGGAGCGCATGCGTCCCTGGGTCCAGGACGCCTCCCTCTTCCTCGACAGGGCGATTCGGCGAGGTCAGCGCGTGCTGTTCGAGGGCGCGCAGGGCACGCTGCTCGACATCGACCACGGCACGTATCCGTATGTCACCTCGTCGAGCGCGACGGTCGGCGGCGTCTGCACCGGGCTTGGTGTGGGCCCGCGCGCCATCGACGGGGTCCTGGGCATTGCCAAGGCGTATACGACGCGGGTTGGCGAGGGGCCCCTGCCGACGGAGCTCGATGATGCGATCGGCGAGCGATTGCGCGAGAGCGGCAACGAGTACGGCGCCGTGACCGGCCGTCCGCGCCGGTGCGGTTGGTTCGACGCCGTCGCCGTGCGGTACGCGGTCCGCGTCAATGGCTTGGATGCGCTGGCGGTCACCAAGCTCGATGTGCTCGACGGCCTCGACGAGCTGCACGTGGGGGTGGCGTATCGCCTCGGCGCACAGACGGTAGAGGAGTTTCCCGCGGAGATTGGCCAGCTCACCGCATGCGAGCCGGTCTACGAGACCGTGCGCGGCTGGTCCGCGCCGACCAAGGGTGTCAGATCGTACGGGGCGTTGCCGCTGGCCGCGCGCCAGTATGTCGCCCGACTCGAAGAGCTGTGCGGCGTCCCGGTGGCCGTCATCTCGACCGGCTCCGAACGCGAGGACACCATTCTCCGAGAGGACACGCTGGTACGCCGGTGGCTCGAGGCGGCGCCAGCGTAGACCAAGACACGCAAGCCTCTGATGACCTCTCCAGAAATTGCCGTGCGTTGTAGCGGCTTGGTGAAGCGCTATGGCGACCTGACGGCTGTCGATCGGCTCGACCTCGAGGTCCGACGCGGTGAATGCTTCGGTCTGCTGGGGCCCAATGGCGCCGGCAAAACGACGACCATCGAGATCCTGGAGGGCCTCTTGCAGCCGGATGCCGGCGACGTCGAGGTGCTCGGCCTTCACTGGCGACATGACGAGGAGGCCTTGCGTCAGCGCTTGGGCATGGCGCTCCAGGAAACGCAGCTCGCCGACAAGCTGACGGTGGAGGAGACGATCCGCCTCTTTCGGTCGTTCTACCGCCAGGGCCGCAGCGTCGACGAGGTGCTCACGATGGTCGAGCTCGAGTCGAAGCGGAACGCGTGGTACTCGAAGCTCTCAGGCGGTCAGAAGCAACGCCTTGCCGTGGCGTGTGCACTCGTCGGCGCCCCCGATCTGCTGTTCCTCGACGAGCCCACGACCGGGCTCGATCCACAGTCGCGACGCCAGCTCTGGTCGTTGCTCGACGGCTACCGCGCTGGCGGCGGAACAATTCTCCTGACGACGCACTACATGGACGAGGCGCAGGCGTTGTGCGACCGCGTGGCGGTCGTGGACCGTGGAAATGTGATTGCCTTGGGAACACCGCGTGAGCTCATCGCGTCGCTTGGTGCGGAGCACGTCATCGAGTTCGCGCTCGTGGACGGCACGCCGTTGCCGTCAGACGAGGTGCTCGAGACGCTGCCTGGGGTGCGGAAGGTGAGGCATCAGGATGGCGGCTGCTCGCTCATCGCGTCGCACCTGCACCTGGCGATTCCGGGGCTGCTGCACGTCGTGGGACCTGACGCACGGCTCTCCATGCTCACCACACACAGTGCGACGCTCGAGGATGTGTTCGTGTCGCTGACGGGAAGGCACCTGCGCGATGGGTAACGCGAAGGTCCATCATCCGCTCGTGGAGCTGACGCTGGCGCGCGTCCGCGAGTTCCTGCGCGAGCCGGAAGCGCTGTTCTGGGTCTTCTTGTTTCCGGTGCTCATGACCTGCGCGCTCGGTCTCGCCTTTGGTCGTGAGGGGACGACGACGGTCGATGTGGGCGTCTTGGCGGCGCCTGGCGCCGACGAGCGGCTCGCGGCGCTCGCGGCAGCGCCCGACCTGGACGCGCGTTTGCTCTCGCGCCCCGACGCGGAGATCGCGTTGCGCAAGGGCAGCATTCAGGTGCTCGTCGTGCCGGGCACGCCGCCGGTGTACCGCTTCGATCCCACGCGGCCGGAGAGTCAGCTCGCGCGTTTGGCCGTCGACGAGGCGCTGCAACGTGCGGCGGGGCGTCGGTCCTTGTGGAAGGCGCGTGAGGAGCGCGTGGTGGCGCCTGGCGCGCGTTACGTCGACTGGGTCGTTCCCGGTCTGCTCGGCATGAATATCATGGGCACGGGCATGTGGAGCATTGGCTTCGCCGTCGTGCTCGCGCGAACACGCAAGCTCCTCAAGCGGCTCGTGGCTTCGCCCATGCGGCGCGCTCACTATCTGCTCTCGCACATGCTGGCGAGGCTGCTGTTCCTCACGCTCGAGGTCGTCACGCTGGTGGGCTTTGCCGTCATCGTCTTTGACGTGCCGATCAACGGTTCCTGGCTCGTGCTCGCGGCGGTCTGCGTGCTGGGCGCAGCAACCTTCTCCGGCCTCGGCTTGCTGCTCGTCAGCCGCGTCAAGACGATCGAGGCGGCCTCCGGCCTCATGAACTTCGCGATGGTGCCCATGTGGGTCTTCTCTGGCGTGTTCTTCTCCTCGGAGCACTTCCCGAGCGTCATGCAGCCGTTCGTGCACGCGCTGCCGCTCACGGCGCTGACGAGCGCGCTCCGCGGCGTCATGCTCGATGGCCAAGGGCTCCTCGGTCTCACGCCGCATCTTGCCAATCTCGCCGGCTGGACGGTGGTGTGCTACCTGCTCGCGCTTCGACTCTTCCGGTGGCGGTGAACGTTACGGCATCGGGTACGTGACGTCTGGGCCATTGAGAGCACACGGGCAAGCTGGTAACATCGTTCTGGGTCGTTAGCTCAGTTGGCAGAGCACCTGGCTTTTAACCAGGGTGTCCAGGGTTCGAGTCCCTGACGACCCACCAATATAAAGGGCTTAGCCGATACAACCTCTGGTCAGCATACAAATTGTGCAAGTTCAGTGTAAGACAGCGTCACGCCTTGGCCACACCTTCGCTCTCCGTCGCCTAACCGATCCCCAGCGTCGGCTTTGCATCCTGTTCTGCATCCTGTAGGAGTTGCCCTAGCCCGCGGGGTTGGACGGACTCGCGATCTCAATCTGAGATTCAGCGAGCCTTGCTTCCACGGCGGCGGAGCTCCGTACAGGTCACTCTGCAAAGGGCGGGGCCTCTACGTCGAGCTCCTCGAGCTCCGTGCGACGACGATACACGCCACGTGGGCGCTGCGTAAGTGGTGGCTCCGACCTTCAGATGAAAGTCATATGGTCGTATCAGCTACCGTGCTAGGGTCCAGGTCATCGTGGATGAGGTTGAATATAATAGCGGGGACGTGGAGCGAACGGCCCCCGCGAACTTGGGCGAATTTGGCTTGCTGCGCAAGAGGACAGGCCGGATTCGGAGCGTGTTCCGGAGCCAACGCTGTGGGAAGGTGGCCGCCCATGGGGCTCAGATCGAAGGAGGTTGCGAAGTTGATCGTCTGGGTTGGGAGCGTGCTGCTGCCTGCGTCCCAGTCGTCCTCGCAGACGCTGACGGATCTGGAGTTGCCGGCCCCTTACGCGCAGACGGCGTGGCCGTCGCTGCACCGGGATTCACGAAACTCGGATTTCGCGCCGTTCTTCATGCCAGCGCGTCACCGCTTCTCCTGGTCGCGCTTGGAGGGCGCCGCGGTTCTTCCGGCGCCGGTCATCGGGCCTGAGGGTCACCTATATGTCACCACTGGCCGAGGACCGGGAACGTCCCATCTCCATGCCTTCGACCGTTCCGGGAATCTGCTGTGGGAAAGCGCGCCTCAACGCTCCATGGCCGATCTTGATTCGGCGGCCTGCTTCAGCGCACCGCTGATAGACGCTGCCGGCGATCTCTATCTTGGCGACCGCGACCAGCTTTGGGCGTTCCATTCCGACGGCCAGGTCAAGTGGAGCGTGCCGATCTCTGGCGGTGGTCCTTTCGCTTCCCTGGCGTTCACAAAGGAAGGGTTCGTTCTGGGCGCAAGCGCCGGTGGAGCCGTTCTGGTGTTTCGGCGGGAAGATGGCGGGCTCGCAGCGCCGCCGTTGGATCTCCCGGGCGGAGCGGGACCTGTAGCCTTAACGCCGCCTCCGGGCCTGTGGGCGGATGGCCTCCTGGACCCGGCTATTGCCAGCGACATTTTCAACCTGTTCTTCGGACGGGTTTTTGAGGCCGCCAACACGCCTGCCGTCCACCCGGACACTGGCCGCATCTATGCGACGGCGACCGGACCGACTCCGGCCGAGGGTGCACTGTATGGCCTTGACTTGGTTCAAGGGAGCCTCTCAATCGCATTCGCGACGCCAATAGGCTCCGGCAGCGGAACCAGCCCCGCGATCTCTTTGGATGGCGAGCGCGTGTACGCAACGGATGGGGCGGGGCGGCTGCGAGCGTTTAGCGCGTCCACGGGAGAGCCGCTCTGGTCAACATCTGGGCCTAGAACGCCAAACGGTTTGAAAGTGCCGTCATTACGCAGCCTTTCGCGATTCGGCCTCTGCACGATGGAGTGTCTCCAGATTTTGGAGGGCGCTCGCACGGCGGAGGTCGAAGGTGTTCTTGCGGATGCCGACGTACCGCGCGCGGTTGCCTTGTCGTTGCGAGATGTGCGCGAGCTTGTGTTCAATCGTCGTGCGCTCCCGCAGCGCCGCGCGTCCCGCGGCCGTCCGGATCTGTGTGCGAAGTCGGTGCTGCAACGGCTCGTGTTCGGCGATCGCGACGGTGCGGCCGTGCCCGAGTTCAGCGGTGGTGCACTGACGTCGCCGCGCGCAGCGATCGCAGCTGTCGGGGTCGAACTCGACACTCGTGCCGAACGTGAAGCGTTGCACGTGGCCCGTGGGGCATTCGATCGTCCGGTCACGGAGATTCAGCCGAAACGCGGATTTGGGAAACAGGTCGCCGTTGTGCGATTTCCAGGGCTTGCACACAATCTTGCCGCGCCGGCGGAGCACGTCGTCGACGAGCGTGCTGTTGATGTACCCGCGATCGATCACCAGCTGCTCGACGGCGAGGGCCTGCCGCTCCAAGTCGGTCCGCAAGGACGGCAGCGCCTCCTCCTCAGGGCGATTGGCGGGGGTGAGGGCGCACGCGAGAATCAATCCCCGATCGACATCGGCGGCGATGTGGCGCTTGAAGCCATTGAACCGCTTGCTCTTGCTCTTGCGGCCGTGACGCATCGCCGGGTCGGCGATGGAGACGCGGCGGTCTTCGGCGGCCGCCGGCGGGCGCCGTCGTGATGTCCCCACGAGCCGCCAATACAGAGTGTAGCACCGAGCAGGATGGGTCCCGGTCCGGCGTCGACAGGCCGCGCCGCACCATTCGGCTGCTCACCGTTGGCGCCGCCAACACCGCTGGATTCCTCGCGACCCTCGTGGCTGATTTCGAGGAGGCGACCGGCCACCGCGTCGACATCACCGTCGGCGGCATCAACATCTTCGATCGGGCGCGCGGGCGAGGCCGACATCGTTCTGGCGCAGCTCGGCTTCATAGAGCTCCAGGAGTTCGTGGCCGAACGACGAGGACGCTGGTGATGGATCGACACGTTCCGGCCCAACGATCCCATTGGATGGGTGCACCCAGAACACGGTTCCGAGGCGTTGGACCGAGCGACTTCCGGAAACCGACATAACGTCTGCCGGGCATGAGAATTTGCCCGCCAGGTTTGCGCCAATCCCGCCTCTCGGCTTTTTCCTAAGCCAAGCTCAGCAGGCACGACTCTTGCAAGCCGACCCATAAAAAGGACCGTGGCCCCACCAAACCTGACGGTGAGCGTGGTTATTCCTGTTCGCAACCAGTGGAGCGGCGTTCAGGCGTGCTTGCGCAGTTTGGCGGGCCAGGAGGTGCCTCCCAGGGAGGTAATCGTGGTGGATGATGGAAGCGACGCGCTTCCACCGCCCGGAGTCACGGGAGGTCCGCGGCCGTTTCGGCTCCGGTTGATTCGGCAGGCTGCGTTGGGTGTTTCGGCTGCCAGAAACAACGGCTTCCAGGTCAGCGATAGCGACATCGTCCTCTTCGTGGATTCAGACGTTGAGTTGCTGCCGACCTTCATCAATGAACTGCTCGCCGCAATCAACCGGCACCCGGGAGACGTTGCATTTCAGGCGAGACTCGTTGGCGACCCAGTAACGTGGGTCGGCAGAATGGAGGACTTGAGGGTCGCCGCGGTGCAGAGGGCGCAATTAGCACCGGACGGACGGATTCGCTACTTGAATACCTCGGCATTCGCAATTCGACGCACGTCTGCGAGCGAAGCATTGTTCGACCCGGGTGCCGTGCGTGGCCAAGATTCTCTATTGTTGGCGCGATTGATCAAGACTGGCCACCGGCCGGTGTACGCGGCCGCCGCCGTCGCAATGCACCGGCCGCGACTGTCGCTCTGTCGGTACCTGCTAAAGCACTTCGCAATTGGCCATCACACGAAGTATGCCCGATACGCTCTGAGGGATGCAGGCTCGGTCTTGATGTGCCCACGGAAGCGCATTTCTTTGATGATGTCGCTCATCGCCCAGCCGAATTCGCCGAGACTCTATCACACGCTCACAGTGTGCCTGATTCTCCTGGCCTATGCGATTGAACTTTGTGGACGCGTCACGGCATCGCTGTTCGGCATGGACCGCGGTCGCCACGAATTGATGTCGGTTACCGTGGATGGAGTCGGAGAGTCCGAACTGGTCGCCAGAATCGTCGGATCGTGCGGGCGGCGCCCGCTGATCGTCAGTTACCTGCACGGCGTCAGTCTCGTTCAGGCGAGCCGGAACGAACGAATGGCGACCACATTGCGCAGGTGTGACTTGTGCTTCGCGGACGGAATAGGCGTTGTGCTCGCGCTCTGGATTCTGAGTCTCAAAAGAGTTCGCAAGGTGACGGCGAACGACTTCATCTGGACGCTCTGTAGACAGGCGTCTTACCAAGGGCTCAGAGTGGCCCTGATTGGTGCCACCGAACAGACGAACCGGGTCGCAACGAGTCGCCTGCGCCAGAGCGTTCCCGGGTTATCCATCGTCCTCAGTTCACACGGCTACCTGTCGCCAGATGAAGAAGCGGCATTGCACGGACGATTGAAGAGCGCAGCGCCAGACCTGATCATCCTCGGCTTGGGGCAACCCAAACAAGAGCTGTTGGCCTTCGAAATACGACGCGTGATCTCCTACGCGACGATTCTCTGTGTCGGCGGATTATTTGACCTGATTGCCGGACACCGCCCCAATCCGCCGCTGTTTCTCAGGCGATGCGGATTCGAGTGGCTCTATCTCTTTGTCATGCAGCCAGACCGCCGAGCACGATACGCCAAAGGACTCCCCCTCTTGGCGTACGACATACTGAAGTCCCACGCAAAGCGACTGCAGGTCGCAACGAGTGTGAACGACTGACCTGCCCGGATTCTTCGAGTGGCTTACGCTGAGACTGGGATGGTGTGCCACGGACAGATCACCGCGTGGGGGCACCTTCCGCAGCAGAATCATGAACTTCAGGAGGTCGGTGTACGCCTGTTGCCAGAACGGTTCTTTCCCGCGGCCGTACAGGTTGTTGAGCAGCGTCGCGATCGAATGGGCGAGTGCGTACGGTTCCAGGTCGTTGTACAGCAGGTTGTAGCAGTAGCACGAGTCGACGCCGATCTCGACGTAATCCTCTGCACGTCCGTGTCGGGCCAGGATCGCTTGCACCTCTCGGCAACAGTCTCCCTTCACCTCCAAGACGAGGCCGCCGATCTTGTCACGGGCGGAACGTGCTCGCCAGGCCGATAACTGTTCGACGTACGGGTACATACAGGCCGAGGTTTCCCCGTGCCGATGGCGTCCAGGATCATGACGCCCGTGTGGAGACCTCGCCGTGGGATCGTCAACCACTTCGGCTCGGCGACGCGAATCGGTTTGGTCGGATGATGCTGCTCGCCGAGCACGAGAAACGGCTCCGCTCGCTCACGCGGATCCGGATACGGCGGGAGCGACCCGAAGACGACCTTCCGCGTTGCCAACCCAAGCCAGCGCCACCTCGGCCGCCGATTGTTGGATCTCACCGATGTCGTTGTTGAGGCGCGACAGGATGTCCCCGAGCCTGGTCTGCGTAGAAGCGGGGCGACAGCCGCTGTAGGTGCCGATACAACGCCAGTCGCGTATCGAACAGGATATCCGCCGAGACGCGCGTATAGCGCATGCCGCTCACGACGTTCAGAACGAAGCTGGCGAGCGTGATGGCGACTAGACATTCAGGCCTTGAATTGACACGGTGAGACATCGCGGCCCTTCCTACGAATAGTAAGCGAGGAAGGAGATTCACCGTGGCAGAACAAACACCGATGACGGGCGACAAGGTCGTGTCGCGCGGAGAATGGTTGATTGCCCGGAAGGCGCTGCGAGCGCGGGAAAAGGAGCTGACCCGATTGCGCGACGAGGTCAGCGCCGAGCGTCGTGCGCTGCCCAGGGTGAAGGTCGAGAAGGAGTACGTCTTCGAGACGCCAGACGGGAAGAAGACGCTGGCCGACCTGTGCGACGGTCGCAGCCAATTGATTGTCTATCACTTCATGTTCGATCCCGATGACGAGGAGGGCTGTCCATACTGTTCGTTCCTGGCGGACCATATCGACGGCGCCAATTTGCACCTGGCGCACCACGATGTCACACTCCTCGTCGTCTCACGAGCGCCCATCCAGAAGATCAAGCCGTTCAAGAAGCGTATGGGATGGCAGTTCACGTGGGTCTCGTCCTACGAGAGCGACTTCAATTACGACTATCACGTGTCGCCCACCAAGGATGACCTCTCGAGGGGAAAGGTCTTCTACGACTACGACATGCGCGATCTGCCCGGCGGGGAGATGCCAGGCACGAGCGTGTTCTACAAGGACGAGAACGGCGACATCTTCCACACCTACTCGGCCTACGCTCGTGGCGGCGAGCCGTTGCTCGGCGCTTACAGTAGCGCAGGCCTAAAAGGCCCGCGCTACTGATCTGCGTACCGCTTGGCCGCAGCAAGGTCGTTTCGCAGCTCGTCCGCCGTGCGGCGCGGACCGTAGCCTGGGGTGTCCCGCTGGATGCGCCACCCTTCCTTCAGCGGGCCCACGTCCACCGTGTCGAAGCCGAACTGATCGATCAGCCGAGCGACCGTCGCCTTGGCCGATTCATCATCTCCCGCGATGACCAGCGCACGGCGATTCGCGGTGCCGGCGGGCTGCCCGTGCGTCGTGAGCTGAACGGCGTAGATGTGGTTGAACGCCTTGACGACCTTCGAGGTCGGAAGGTGCGTCTGCAGCAGCTCCGACGTGGTCGTCGACTCATCGTCGAGCTCGGCGATGTGACCGTCCCTCTGCGGGTAGTAGTTGTTCGTGTCGATTACGATCTTGCCCGCGAGCGGCTCGACTGGCACCTGCCGGTAGCTCTTGAGCGGCACCGAGACTACGACGAGGTCACCTGCGGCCGCGGCGTCGACGGCGGTTGCCGCGCGGGCAGTGGGCCCGAGCTCTGCGACGAGCGCGGACAAGGTCTCCGGGCCGCGCGAATTGCTGAGCACGACGTTGTACTGACTCGCGACCGCGAGTCGCGCGACCTGAGCCCCGATATTCCCCGCACCGATGAACCCAATAGTCTTCATGACATCTACTATAGCCCCAGATCCGACATCCCCCAGACATCATGCCGTGTCGTACAATCGACCAATGTCGGTTTCGCTGAAGGTGGGGAATCTGTGGCGAGTGATCCGCGACATCGACATCGAGGCCATTCGACGGAGCGCACGTGGGCGGTTCGAGCTGCTGATCGTCAGCGACGATGAAACAGACGCGCGCAGGCTGCACGCGCTGGTGAGCCCGGGAGGCGACGTGACGCCCCATCCTTGGGTGGTGGTTGCAGATGTCGCGCGTGTGATGTCGCGCGAGACCAGACCTGCGGCCGCCATCCTGCTCTCGAAGACCCACGAGCTATCGGTGGCGCTGGCCGGTGCGCGCCAAACCCTGCACCTGGATCACATTCCAATCGCCACGATCGTCGTGGGTGACTCGACGCCTCTCGTGCCCCGGGGAGGCGAGCGCGCCCGGGTCGCGGTCGGCGCCATTGACGCCGGGTCTTTGGGTGCGATTGGCAATGCGGTGGTCGACACGTTCCCGCCCGACCTGCGTCTCGCTCTTGCGGTGCAGCTCCCAGCGTTTCAGCCGGCTGTGTTCGACGTCCTCATCGACGAGACCGCGCGCGCCAATGCGAGCTTCGCACTCACCATGGGGTTGGCCGAGGTCGTTCCCGTGCTCACCGCGCCTCTCAATCTCGGCGACATGGTGATTCTCACGAAGAATCAGCTCATCATGTGCTATCGGCTCGCGCTGGCGGCGGGCCGCGATGGCCACCCGCGGCGCATGGTCGCGGAGATCCTCGGCGTGCTGGGCGGCGGCCTGTTGTTCAGGCAGGCGGCCCGCCAGCTCGTTGGCCTGATTCCGGTCGTTGGCCTGGTGCCAAAGGTCGCGCTTGCGTACGGAGGCACGTGGGCAATTGGGCGCGGCATGGTCATGTGGGCAACGGAGGGACGTGAGATGACGACCGAGAGCCTACGCCGGTTCACGCGCGAAGGGCTCGCGCGCGGCAAGCAGGTGGCCGAGGGCATGCTCGCGCGATCACGGTCTGCGCAGGCTGGGCATGAAGGGGATAGCGCGCGGCCGGGCGCCGGCCCTGACGTCCATCCCGTTGTGGGTGCCCACGGACGCTGGGAGCGCCTGAAGGGGTACTTGCCCGCGCTTGGCCGGCGCGAGCGCCGCTCCCGTCACGGTTTGTCATGAACCAAGAGATCCGCGTATTGTGAGGGTAGGGACGCCTCGCCGAGGCGTCCGTCCCTCACGCCGCGGAGGTCCGGCCATGCGGAACCTGCTGCTCGTCATTCTGCTGATTCTCGTGGTTGGCTACGTGTACTACCGCGAGCGCGAGCCCGGCTCGACCTGGTCCGAGTTGTTCGGACCGCGACCGGCCACGACCGGCGGCCCTCTCGATCCCGCCAAGGCCCGCGAGGTCGGGGCCGAGATCGGTGAGCGTACCGCTCATGCCGCCAACACCGTCGTGCGGGCAGCCAGAGAAGCTGCGGGTGAGGCCGCATCCGCGATGGACGAGCGGACATCTGGTGCAGCCACGGAAGCGGGCGAGAAGACCGGCGGGGCGGCGGCCGACGTAAGGGACGAGGCCGCGCAGGCGGCCTCGCGGGTTGGTGGTGCGGTGAGCGACGGCAGCATGACCGCGAGAATCAAGTCGGCGCTCGCGCTCGATGAGGTCGTCCAGGCCCGCAATGTCAGCGTCGAGACCAACGACGGTGTGGTCACGCTAGCAGGCGTCGTGGGCTCGGAAGAGGAACGCGCACGCGCCATGGACATCGCGCGCCGGACGCCAGGCGTGAAGCGAGTCGTCGATCGGCTGAAGGTCGGCCGCTAGGCGCTCGTCCAGTCGAACGTGTGAACGTGCGCTTCGCTGGTCCTCCCCGCGTTGAAGCCTGCTACACTATCGCTCCCAGCAGAGCCCCACAGGCAGATCTAGCGGATTGAGGGATTCACCCTACGATTGCGGGACAGCTGTACGTAATCGCACCAAGGAGGGTCATCGTGCCTCTCGGGAAACGAGCGTTTGCGGAGTTGGTCGGAACTTTCTGGCTGGTCTTCGGCGGATGTGGCAGCGCGGTCCTGGCGGCGGGGGTGCCCGACGTCGGCATCGGGTGGTTGGGCGTGTCGCTCGCATTTGGTCTCACGGTGCTCACGATGGCGTACGCGATCGGTCACGTCTCCGGCGCGCATCTCAACCCCGCGGTGTCTGCCGGCCTGGTCGTCGTCGGCAGGTTTCCGGTTGGTGAGTTGCCGGCGTATGTCGTGGCCCAATTGGCGGGTGCGATCATTGCGGCTGGCGTGCTGTATTTGATTGCCAGCGGTACGGCCGGCTTCGACCTGAGTGGCGGGTTCGCCTCCAACGGCTACGATCTTCACTCGCCTGGCGGTTATTCGCTCGGTTCCGCCTTCCTCAGCGAGCTCGTCCTCACGTTCATGTTCTTGATCGTCATCCTCGGCGCAACCGACCCGCGGGCCCCACAAGGCTTCGCTCCCATCGCCATCGGTCTGGCCCTCACGCTGATCCACTTGATTGGCATTCCTGTCACCAATCTCTCGGTGAACCCTGCGCGGAGCACCGGTCCGGCGATCATTGTCGGCGGCTGGGCCCTCCAGCAGTTGTGGCTGTTTTGGGTAGCACCGATTGCCGGAGCTCTCCTGGCTGGCGTCGTTTATCCGCTCATCGCGCCGCGGTCGACGCGCGCGTGAAGCCCTCCCCGTTGTGGCCGCGGCCTGTGCCAGCGGACCGTGGCCACAGTCGGACCGCGCGTTCGGCGAACGCGCCCCACCACCGGGAACTTTCCGCGCCTCCCATTTGTTCCTAACAGTCGGGGACAGCGTTGCAGGTCATCCAGCCTGCACGTCTGAAAGGAGGCGATGTGAAAACTCGACTGTTGATGCTCGTGTCACTGTTTGCGCTCGCGATGATGGACGTCCACGTGTCAGCGCAATCACGGAGATTCCCGTTCATTCCGATTGGTGCTGTTTACACGACGTCCAACGCCGTCGAAGGCAATGCCGTGCTGGTGTTCGACCGTTCTTTCGACGGCCGGCTCCGGCAGGCAGGTGCCGTGCCGACGGGTGGCCTTGGCACCGGGAGTGGGCTAGGTAACCAAGGAGGGCTCGTCCTGAGCCAAAACGAGCGCTGGCTGCTCGCTGTCAACGCTGGGAGCGACGACCTGTCGGTGTTCAGACTTGGGCACCATGAGTTGCGGCTCACCGATCGTGCCGCGACTGGTGGCAGCCGCCCCATCAGCGTGACGATCAACCGCGATCTCGTCTATGTCCTGAATGCGGGCAGCGAGACCATCACCGGCTTCACGCTCACCCGTCGGGGCGAGCTGCAGCCGCTCGCCAACTCCACGCGCTCGTTGAGTGGAAGCGGCGTCGATCCTGCGCAGATCGGGTTCAGCCCAGATGGTGACTTCCTGATCGTGACGGAGAAGGCAACAAACAACATCGTTGTTTACGCCGTTGACCGTTGTGGCGTTCCCGGCGAGCCACACGTGCAGCCGTCGGCCGGCGCGACGCCATTCGGTTTCGCCTTCGACAGGCGTGACCAGCTCTTCGTCTCCGAAGCGTTTGGTGGGGCGGAGGGCGAGAGCGCGGTCTCCTCGTACACGCTGGAAGCGGATGGGATGTTGGGGGCGGTCAGCGAGTCGGTCGGCACGAATCAGACCGCCGCGTGCTGGGTTGCGCTCACACCGGATGGACGCTTCGCCTACACGACCAATACCGGGAGCGGGTCGATCACCGGTTATGCTGTTGACTCGATGGGAGCGTTGACTCGGCTGCAGGAGGATGGCGTCACCGCGACCACGGGCGACGGCTCCAGCCCAATCGATCTGGCGCTCACGCGGCGCGGAACGTTCCTCTACGCGTTGGGCTCGGGGACCCAGACGGTGAGCGCGTTTTTCGTGGGCCGGGATGGTACACTGAGGGCGCTGCCGGGTGTGTCCGGCCTGCCTATGAGCGCCAACGGCCTGGCGGTGCGGTAAGGCGAGTCTACCGCAATAGTGGTCAGTGGTCAGCGTGCCGCATCATACGAAGGGGGGCTGACGGCCGTCGGTCGTTAGCCACTTTCGATGCGACCTGCCCTGCTGATCACCGGCCACTGACCACTGCAGTCTGCGCCTTTGTGACCCGTTTCGAGAACCGACGCGCCGAGTTCGAGGCGACCATCCTGCCATTTCTAGGCGCAGCGCACCGTGCGGCGCTGCGCCTCACTCGTCGTGTCGACGAGGCGAAAGACCTCACCCAGGAGGCGATCCTCCGCGCCTTCACGGCCTTCGACAGCTTCACGCCAGGCACCAACGGCAAGGCGTGGCTCCTCACGATCACGTATTCGGTCTTCGTCAACCGCTACCGGCGGCGGCAGCGCGACCCGGTGGTCGCCGTCGACAATCTCGAGCAGATCTACGATTCGACCTTGGGCCAACAGCCGGCGATGCCGCCCGTGGCGCCCGAATCGGGCAGCGCCATCTCTGACCCCGAGATCGAGCACGCCTTGGACGAGCTGCCCGAGGTGTTCCGGGCCGCGGTGTTGCTCGTCGACGTCGAAGAGCTCAGCTACGAGGAGGCCGCGGCGGTGCTGCAGTGCCCGGTGAATACCGTTCGCTCCCGTCTCTCGCGCGGCCGCAAGATGCTGTGGGCCGCGCTCCATGAGTACGCCGCAAAGAGCGGCTTGCTGAGGGAGGAGGATTCTCGCCAGCCATGAGCGACGAGATGCGCCATCCCTTTGAGGACATCCAGGCGTTGGTCGACGGCCGCCTCGACGCCGAGCAGGAGGCAGTCGTTCGTGCGCACCTGACAACGTGTGCGCGCTGTCGGGACGAGCTCGAACGGCTGCAATGGGTCAAGGCGACGCTGCGGCGAATTGGCGGTCCGCGTGCCGTGCCGACGGACGTCGCGGAGGGCGTGCAGGCTGCGCTCGATCAGGCCGACGCGGATCGGACTGGCGTAAGCCGGTGGTGGCGGTGGCAACTCTCGCCGCTCGGCCTCGCGTCGGCTGCGGCGGCGGTTGTCGTGTTGGCAACGCTGGCCGTCCTCTGGTTGCGCGGACCGTCGGGCGTCCCGGTCGCCGTCGCGGCCGACTTCGCTGCGGCTCGGCGCGGCGAGCTGCCCCTCGAGCGCGCGACGCGCGACGCCGCGACGCTCGAGCGCTACTTCAAGGATCGGGGCATTGCCTACCGCGTGATTGACCTTGCGATGATGCAATACTCGCTCGAGGGCGGACGCGTGCAGGACGTGGCCGGTCACGCGGCAACTGTCGCGATGTATCGTGGCCCACAGGGAGAGCTCGTGCTCTGCGAGATGTACCAGGGCCGGCTGCCCTCCGAGGCGCCGCTCGAGGTACGGACGCATGAAGGCATTGAGTTCTCGATCTACCGTGTGGGAGAAATCACGGTGGTCGTCTGGCCCGAGGGCAAGGTCACCTGCATCCTCGTGTCGGATATCGATCCCGAGGCTCTCATCCAGTTGGCATTCGACAAAGCGATGCTCGCTACGTAGGAGTGGCGGTGAACCGGCTCTTGAAGGCAGGGGCGCGGGTGGCAAGGGCGCCCGACGGCACGCTCATCGTTCAGCAGGTGGCGCGTGATCGCGTGGAAGAACAGGGCAAAGAGCTGGGTGTGTCCTTCCGCGCGCTCGAGACGCTCCCCGAAAGACGTGCAACCGCTGCGCGCGCCGCGTATTGGGCTCTACAAGAGCTTTCTCGCCAACATGGACGAAGGGTGGACGCGGTGGCTGCTCGAGCAATACGAGTTCTCTTTTACGAACCTCTCGAACCGCGACATCCAGACGGGCGACCTTTCTCGGTATGATGTGATTCTGTTGGCCGACGAGGAAGCGGAGGATATCCTGAACGGGCACCTCGATGGGACGATGCCGGAGGCGTACGTAGGAGGCATTGGGGTCGAGGGTGCGGCGAACGTGCGGCGGTTCGTGGAGAATGGCGGCTGGCTCGTCGCCTGGGACCACGCCGCGGACTTCGCGATCCTCACGTTCGGCTTGCCTTTGAGGAACACCGTCGCGCAGGTGCCGCCGCAGGAGCTCTTCATTTCAGGCTCGCTGCTGCGCATCACGTCCAAGAGTGATCACCCGCTGGCTGCCGGGATGGAGCGGCAGGCGATTGCCATGTTCTCCGACAATCAGGCGTTTGCCGTAGTTCCAGCCGCCGCCGAGGGGGATGCGCAGGCATCGCGAGACCTGGACGTGTTCGTCGAGTACGCGCAGGAGGACCTTCTGGCGAGCGGTTGGGAGCTCGGTGCGTCGCGCTACGTGGCCGGGCGTGCGGCGGCTGTCCACGTTCCGGTGGGCCAAGGACACGTGGTGCTCTTCGGCTTCCGCCCGCACTGGCGCGGACAGCCCCACAACACGTTCAAGCTGCTGTTCAATCCGCTGTTTCTCTCCACGCTCGATGGCACGTTGCCGATAACGCCCACCTTGTAGGAGGTCTGGATGTTGCGATCTGTTCGAGCCGCGCTGCTCGCGGTCCTGATTCTCACGATTGGAATCGTCGAAGCCTCGATGCGAGCGCCACTCCCGCGTGGCGGGGAGGCGCAGGGGGAGGCACGCCAGGGGAGCGTTCCGACGCCGGCGTCGGTGCTCGGCTTTGCGCCCTGCTCCGACTACAAGCTCGCCACCTACGAGCAGATCGGCGACTACTTCCGTAAGCTCGACGCGGCCTCCGAGCGCATGCAGCTCCTCGAGATCGGCAAGACCGCCGAGGGCCGGACGCAGCTGATGTCGATCATCTCGTCGGAAGCCAACATGAAACAGCTCTCGCGCTACAAGGAGATTGCGCGAGCACTGGCGTTGAACCGCGACGAGCAGGGGCGTCCGCTCACCGACGAGCGTGCGGCGCAGTTGGCCCAGGAGGGCAAGGCCGTGATCTGGATCGACTTCGGACTGCACGCAACCGAAGTGGCGCACGGCCAGACCGCGCCCTGGATGGCCTGGAGAGCCGTGACGGAAGAGACCGACGAGATGAAGTTCATCCGCGACAACGTGATCTTCATCCTGGTGCCGAACATGAACCCAGACGGCGGGACACTCGTTGCCGACTGGTACATGACGCACGTTGGCAAGCCGTGGGAGATGCGGCTTCCCGAGCTGTACCAGAAGTATGTCGGGCACGACAACAATCGTGACTGGTTCATGTTCAACCAGGCGGAGTCGCGTAATAGCGCGAGGCAGCTCTACCACGAGTGGTTCCCGCAGATCGTCTACAACCAGCATCAAACCGCGCCGTTCCCGGCGCGCATCTTCGTGCCGCCATTCGAGGATCCGTCGAACTTCAACATCCCGCCCCTCGTGCTCCGTGGGATCAACGCCGTTGGGGATGCCATGACCCGCCGCCTCGATCAGGAGGGCAAGGTCGGTGCCGTCTCGCGATTGCAGTTCGACACGTGGTGGAACGGTGGCATGCGCACGGCGCCCTATTTTCACAACATGGTGGGGATTCTCACGGAAACGGCCCACGCGACGGCAACGCCGGCCGACTACGACGTGAAGTCGTTTCCCAAGCGCTTTGCCAATGGCGAGTCGACGACCGAGCCCAGCACCTACTATCCGAGCCCGTATCTCGGCGGCCACTGGACGATCAAGATGTCGTGCGAGTACATGAACACGGCATCGATGGCAGTCCTCGATATCGGCGCCAAGCGCCGGGAGGAATGGCTATTCGATATCTATCAAATGGCGCGCGACCACATGGAGGCGGGCGCACAGGAGACGTACGTCGTGCCGGCGGAGCAGTGGGACCCAGGGGCCGCCGCGCGCATGATCAACGTGCTGCGCCTAGGCGGAGTGGAGGTGGAGCGCGCCACGGCGCCGTTCACCGCCGGCGGCAAACAGTATGCGGTTGGGAGCTTCGTGATCCAGGGCGCACAGCCGTGTCTCCCTTACGTCCGCGATCTGCTGACGCCGCAGGTCTACCCTGATCGGCGCCTGTATCCCGACGGTCCGCCGGAGCAGCCGTACGACATCACGGGGTGGACACTGAATCTCCAGATGGGCGTAACGGTCGACAAGATCGCAGAAGCGGTGACCGCACAAACGGAGCCCGTGGAAGAGGTCTCGCTGGCGAGCGACGCCGTTCCGGCGGCCGCCGAGGGCGCCTACCTCATCGATCCGCGGACCAACGAGGCGTTCATCGCGGTGAACCGTCTCCTGAAGGAGGGCGAGATCGTCCATCGCGCCACGGCGCCGATCAACGCCAACGGACAGCAGTGGCCGGCGGGGGCCTTCGTGGTGATGGCGGGGCAGGAAACGCATGATCGGATCAAAGCCACTGCTGCCCTCGGTCTCTCGCCGGTCGCCCTCGACAATGCACCGCAAGGTGAGCTCATGCGCGTCGAGCCTCCTCGCATTGGTCTCTACAACGCGTGGGGCGGCAACATGGACGAGGGATGGACGCGGTGGGTGCTGGAGCAGTACGAGTTTCCATACACGACCATTCGCGACAAGGACATCCGTGCCGGCGACCTCGGCAAGCGATTCGACGTGATCGTGCTTCCGGATGCGACCTATGACAGCATGCTCAAGGGTTTTGCGCCTGGCTCGATGCCAGACGAATACGTCGGTGGGATGACGCCGCGCGGTGTGGCCAATCTCTACACCTTTGCGGCGGAAGGAGGCACGCTCGTCGCGCTCGATACTGCCAGTGAGCTGCCGCTTCAGGCGTTCGGGCTTCCCGTCAGGGACGTGCTGGCCGACCTCCGCGAGAACGAGTTCTTCTGTCCAGGGACGATCCTGAAGATCGATGTCGACAACAGCCACCCAGTTGCCTGGGGCATGCCAGAAGAGGCTGCGGCGTTCTTTGCCGGGAGCCCTGCCTTCGACGTGGGTTACCGTCGCGGACGTTCACGGGCACCGGAGGAGGCTGCGCCGACGCCACCGGCGAACGTGAAGATCGTCGCGTCCTATCCAGGCGAGGATGCGCTAATGAGCGGCTGGCTGCTCGGCGAGTCGTACCTGCACGAGAAGGCCGCGGCGCTGGAAGCCACCGTCGAAAGGGGCCGCGTCGTGATGTTGGGCTTCCGCGTACAGCATCGTGGTCAACCCCACGGCACCTTCAAGCTGCTCTTCAACTCGCTGCTGCTTGGTGGCTCTGAAGCAGCCGAGGGCGCGACGTCTTCGTCGTCCTCGCGCAACTGACGACGCACCACGAAGGACGCGGCGAAGAAAAGGGATCAAGGGGTCAAGGGATCTAGGGATCCAAGTGACCTGGATGATGAATCCCTTCCCTGCTGTAGGCGCCGACGAGCGCCACTTCTCCGTCGAGCACGCGCTCAGCCGCGGTCAGCAGGCGCACCTGGTCCGTAAGGCTCAGCGTGGGAATGATCCAGATGCCGACCAAGAGGAGGATCGCTCGGCCCGTGCACGGAAACAGATCGGAGCGAGGTGTGCTGCGGGAATGGTCGCTCACTGAATGTCGCGCATTCAGGAATTCTGGAAGTAACCGATGGCACATAGGACGGATGAAGGCCCTGTTGGGTGTAGGTGGCCCTTTGGGATGTGGGCTGTGGTTAACATAGCGCGTGATATCAGCGCCCCTCGGACGGCGTTATTCCCGGAGTGAGGAGACCACAGGAATTATGCCGCGTCAGCCACCCTCGCTTCTGCGGCGAATCCTTGAATCCGCGCGCGAGACCGAGGTGCGCGGCATAATCAGGCAGGCGGCATTCCCGCGCGGAGAATCAGCTGCGTGTCGTCGCGGTCGGTCGCAAGAATTGGTTATTCGCCGGCAGCTTCGAAGGCGCTTGCCGCGCCGCGCTCCTCTACGCGCTCGTCCAGAGCTGCAAACTGGTCGACGTCCCGCCCTTCGCATATCTGAAAGACGTCCTCATTCGCCTGGCGACGCACCCGCACCGCCTGATCCACGAACTCACGCCGAAGAGCTGGACCGGGCGATACCGCCGCCAAACCCGTACCGAGCCGTGACGCCTATCTCGGAATGCCCGCGGGCGAGCGCGTCTCAGCGCTCGACAGCTCGACGCCCTCATCGAAGAAGCCATTGTCGACGCCTATGGCGAGTCGGGACAACGGATCGGATTCCTCACGATGCTGGAGGAGCACCTCGCCGTCCCATTTGAGACCGACATCGTTGGCGTGACGGTCCGAGTCGAAAAAGCTGGATCTGAATGACGCTGACGAGATCGTGGCGGTTTGCCGCCGAGGTCGCCAACGCCAGCGGATTCCTATCCTGAACCTGCCGCTCCCGTCACCGCCGCCGCCCCGCTGGGAATGGATCGAAGCCTATCGCCGCTGGGCACACGGCGGCTCGTAGCGGCCCCTTCCGCAACAGGCCCGCAGAAGTCCCTCGGTCAAGCGTACCGCCCCTGACGGTGTTTGTCGGACGCTAACGTTCTTGTGACACGCTCCGACTGGCAACCATGGAATGCTGCTGGAACGATGCGAATCGCGAGGGCAATGAACAGAATTCCTCACAATGCCTTCCGCGATAGTGCCGCCGCCAGCATCACTCAGCAGTGGAGGACTGGGGTGCGGGTCAACCGCATTCAGCCTTTCCTAACGCGGCTTTTCTGCAACAATAGTCACGAAAAGCGCCCCTCTTTCAATTTCGATGTTCACGAACCCAGCTTTTTCAGCGTACACGCGAAGCTCCTCGCCCGTTGATGATTTGCTCACATTCGGCGGACGGGCCGCAGCGTCTAGACGTGAAGTCTCTTCGAATAGTGCCCATCCCATCTCGCTGCCTAGATCGAAATTGTCGAAATAGATCCTTCCGCCGGGTCGAAGTACACGGAAGGAATCGGCGACATATCGGAAGCGCTCCCACTCGTCAAGGTGCATGAAAACCGTGGTGCAGTAAACGACGTCGATCGTCGTATGGGCAACGCCTGTGAGGTCGACTCCATTGAGATGGACAAATGATACGTTCGCTTGGCCGGACTCTCGCAGCGCAACTTCAGCGAATTTCAGCATATTTGAGGACACGTCCGCCCCAATCCATCGGCTGCAGCGGTGGGCGAGCTGTGTACCTACACGTCCGGCTCCACAGCCAACCTCGAGAACGATATCGCTTGGCGAGATTTGCGTCTTTTCGGCGACGTGATTAGCCGTCGACGCACCTGAGCGCTTCCATTCCGCGTCGTCGTCGTAACCTGCAACTGAAATACGAGCGTCCGCCAGTGTTGCCGACGAACGATCCCATACCTTTTCATAGGCGAACCGCGGTAAGCCGAACGAGCGTCCAGAGAACCTCAGCACGGGAACAACGCTGAGGGTTCGCGTTACCGAAACGCTCGCGTTTCCAATTTGCGCCTCTACCCTCACAACAGCCATGCGACGCCGTGGAAGGGCCGATGCCGGCACGATTGATTCAAAGCCTGATCGGTCACTTCCGGGCACGCCGGGATGGACCCGGGCAACGTCCGGCCGAGGTGTACTCGGATGCAATTCCGCTAGCGTCCTTCCACCAGCTTTCACGACGACCGTCACTGGCTGGCCGTCACGAGCGCAGGCCCAACCGCGAATGTTGAGCCAGTGGCTGTACGCCTGCATCGGTCTCGGCAACTCCAGGGCACCAAGGATCCGGTCCCCGGTTCGCTGGAGAGACCGTTCAGTGATCAGCTTCCATCCCAGGCGTGCGATTTTCTGAGGCGAAGAAGAAAGCACATTCACGAACTGCATTCTAACCCTTGCCCCTGGCAAGTCGGATTCGTAGCTAGGATTCGGTCAGCTCGCGTTGCACCTCGACCACTGAAATGACACGCTTGGCTGGGTGTCTGATGTGTCTCGGTATCGCTTGCTCAGGAACTCCTACCATCGTGCCCCCACAGCAGGCCGCTACTTCACGCAGTATAGAGGCGGCCCAAATCCGTATGAATGGTATTGCTGCGGTGGGATATAGGTTGCTTGCGAATTGTTCGCCGCGATAATCTCAGGGCAGCTTACGGGCCACAACTTGCCGTCATCCAGTAAGAACGCTGCGGGTGCACCATCAGTATAATGGCAAGCGTTGCCCGATCGAAGGGAAGCACCGTAGGGAACCTGAGAATACATCGCAGCGCTCACCCAATAGGCACTCTTGGTGAGAGTGAGAGCGGGCTGGCCAAGCTCGAAATAGAGCCCCTTCCCGCCCTTTACAACCATCCAGGGCAACCCAGATGAGAGTATTAGAGAGTCCTCGAACACCTTTGGAAGTTGAGAGCAAGCGCACGATAGTCCAGTCGACAGATTGATCCCGAGATGGGCGAGGTCCCACGTGAACGGGTCACTGCCATTCGGGCCAACGGCCGTCACAATATCGATCGGAACGACGCCGCACTGTGTCGACGGGATCGCGTGTTTGTCAGGTCTTGAGACGATCCCGGCCCCCTCACGGTAATTGCCATTTGGATTCGTGATGTTCAGCGTCAGTCCAGCCGATTGTTCCGCGCTGAGTGCTTCGTTGAAGAAGCGCACACGGTGGACGCTGGTGTTGATGTACTGCACGATCGCGAACGAATCTGTCATGTCGACGTACTGCCAGTCCACAGAGAAGGTCTCGATGAGCGCATAGGTTGTGTGATTGGCCGCAGTTCGCGGCACGAACTGCCCAGGGCCCACGAGCTCCTCAACCCCCGTTTGGAACGTGGGATCGGACGAACGGAGTACGTACTGGCCAGCGTCATTGACCGTGTTGCTGTCAAGACCGGTCGTATCGCACTACTGTCCGGTTAAAAGTCGAATAGTAACAACTGGTTAGGGTCACCACTTTCCGGAACGATTTCGCGTTCCGCTGTAAGCGCTTGATGCACAGGGACTTTTTCGAAAAGCACAATGCCGAGGATGTGCAGAATCTCGCTGGGATTTCGGGCCACGGTCTGCTCTTTGGCGAGGATCGCCACCAGCACGTAGACGCACACGGCGATCCAGATTTGGGTCCGGACCGCGTTGGCCGACGTCCCGTAGAAGGCCTTGATGCGGAGGTGTTGTTTGATCCATTTGAAGAACAATTCCACCTGCCAGCGCGCCCGGTACAGGCGCGTGAGGGTGATCGCATCGAGCAGGAAGCAGTTGGTCAACAGGACCAGGCGCTGGCCGGTGTCCGGGGCGGTGTAGCGGACGCGGCGCAGCCGATCGGGATACGCCTGGGCGGACTTCACGCCCCCGAGTGTGATCGTCTGATCGCAGCGCAGCCCCGTGGTCTTGTCCACGGGCTGCGACGCCACCACCCGGAAGTCCAGGTCCTTGCGGGCGCGAATGACGAAGAAGGCCTTGGCCCGCTCGAAGCGATGCAGGCGCGCGAAGTCCACGTACCCGCGGTCCATCACATAGTACGCGCCCGGTTCGAGCGGGAGGTGGTCCAGCCCGCTCACAT
>WHTT01000074.1 GCA_009377605.1 Luteitalea sp. | reverse complement strand
CCGCGCCACTTGTTTCACTTTCTTCGCGATCAGGACACGAGTGCCAAGGGGACCCTAAGGTGCCATAGGTGCGATCTGGGGTCCTATTGTCGGAACAGCGCGAGAAAGGTCGGCTCCCCTGGCGGCCATTTTTCGGCCGTTCTGATGTGAGTGAGGCCCACGGCCTTGAGTTCGTCGACCACGATGCCCGGCGGGACGCCATGTCCGCCCCGATTGGCGGGCACACCCTTGGGAATCTGACCTCCGCTGCGATCCTCGAGGTCGATGATGGCCAACCGTCCGCCAGGTTTCAGCGACGCGACCAGGCTCCTGTTGAACGCGTCGACTGCCGTGATGTGGTGATAGACGTTACGGAGGACAATCGCATCGCAGCACGCGTCGGGCAGATTCGTCGCTGCCTCTGCGCCTTCGATCACGGTCACGTTCGTCAACCCTTCCTTCTTCACGTCCTCGCGCGTTTGCCGCAGCGCATGCTCGGTAATGTCGGTGGCGAACACGCGGCCCGAGCCGATCCAATGCCCGAGCACCACCGTCATCGCGCCGAAGCCGGACCCGACATCGGCCACGGTCATGCCGGGCTTCAACTCCAGCACCTCGACGAGCTTGGGCGCATCGAGCTCGGCCTGCCTGCGCTCCTGCGCGATCCATGCTGAAGCCAAGACTCCGAACTGAGGCGCCGCCACGAAGGGAATCGAGTTGAGCCTTTACTGGCCCTTCTTCTTCATCTCTTGATTCTGCCGCTCGGTCGTCGGCGGCACGATGCCCTTCAAGCGCAGGTACACCGCCATCGTTGCGTACGTCTGCATGCCGTGCGTGACGAGGCTCACAGGGAGGAGCCCCTTCGCGGCTTGGTTGTCGCCCACCTTCGTCAGCTCGGTCATGGTCTGCTCCGTGAGCGTGTTCACTGGCGGATCGCAGTACTCGGCCGACGCCTCGAGCAGCGCGATCGCGTCGGTCTTGGTACGCGTGGCGTCTTCCTCCTCGTCTTTCTTCGGGTTTGGCTCTCCGCTCAGCGCGGCACAGGTGCCGAACTGGGACAACGCGACATGCGCGACGAGCTGACCGAACGGCCTGATGTCGGGCGTTGGCCTGAACCCATAGTGCTCCTCCGGCATCTTCTCCGCTGCCTCGGCGAGGTTACGCTGCGTCTCTTTGTAGCCATCCAGCATCTGGCCCAAGAGCGTGAAGGTCTTGCCGGTCGGAGCCGGTTCCTGTTGTGAGGCCGCTCTGCTCGGGATCACGAACAGTACGAACAGCAACGCGCAGACAGTTGTATTGTGCATCTAGGCCTCCAAATGAATGGGACCTTGCCATCGTGGCAGGCGCGGTATTGCCGCGCAATGAGCATGCAGCGAGCCGCGTCAGCGCTACCTCGAGATTCAACACGCGCGCTTCACCGATCGGCTCGAGGTCACGGTCGACTTGGCGCCAGACGTGGCCGATGCCCGCGTGCCGCTGCTCATCGTTCAGCCGCTCGTGGAGAACGCCGTGCGGCACGGCCTCGCCCCACGAGTGCGTGAGGGTTCGCTGGTCATCCGTGCCGTTCGTGACAATGAATGGACGCGGATCGACGTCGAGGACACCGGCGTCGGGCTGCCGCCGGGATGGAGCCTGCACGACGCGACCGGTACCGGTCTTCGCAACTTGGCGTCGCGCCTCGCCGCGGAATTCGGCGACGCGGCGGCGCTCCATGTGGGTCCTCGGGAGGAAGGCGGCGTGCGGGCGACCGTGACGCTGCCCTACGTACCGTCATGACTGGCGCCTCGCCCGGGGGCCCGTGGCGGACGGTCGTCGTGGACGACGAGCCGCTGGCGCGGCAGACGCTGCGGCTGCTCCTCGCGCGCGAGGCGGACTTCGCGATCGTCGCCGAGTGCGGCCACGGTGCGGACGCCATCGACGCGATCCGGCGCGAGTGCCCCGACGTGCTGTTCCTGGATGTGCAGATGCCGGAGGTCGACGGTTTCGAGGTGCTGCGCCGTCTCGAGCCTGGCACGGTGCCAGCGGTCATCTTCGTAACGGCGTTCGATCGGTACGCGCTGCAAGCGTTCGAGCAGCACGCGCTCGATTACCTGCTGAAGCCGTTCTCGGACGAGCGGTTCGCCATCGTCCTCGAGCGAACGCGCGTGCGCCTGCGCGAGCGCACCTTCGCATCGATGGTCGGACGGCTGTCAGCTCTCCTATCGGCGACGGAGGCGCAGGAGCGCCGCCAGCTCGTGGTCCGCGATGGCGGCCGTACCGTCGTCATCCCGCACGATGAGATCCTCTGGATCGAGGCGGAGGACTACTGCGCGCGGATCCACCTGCGCGAACGCACGTTCCTCGTCCGCGACTCGCTGCGCGCGCTGGGAAACTCGCTGGACCGCAGCGGGTTCGTGCGGGTGCACCGCTCCGCGATCGCGAATGTCGCGTGCATCCGCGAAATCGAGCCGCTGGCCTCCGGCGATCAGCGCCTCACGCTCAGCGACGGCACGGTGCTGAAGGTCAGCCGCACCTACCGCGCCTACGTGGTCAATGCCGTGGGGAAGCGGTCGAGGGCCTGAGCGCCCCTCAGGCCCTCCTTCGTTGAGTGAGCCATATTTTCGCGAGCTGGAACCAACTCGACGGGTGGTTGCGGCAGGTTGAGAGCCTTCGACGAGCGGCGTGAGTGCTTGGATCGCGCCCCTACCTCGCTTCGCGTCCGTGGAAAACCCGGAGCATCAGAATGGAGCCGCCATCGTACCGGTACTGAAGGGCGTATGTGCCACCGAGCACTTGGAGGAGGAGTTCGCGGTATTCCTCCCGGCCTGCTACGGCTCGTCCGAGCTTCGGATGTCGGCGGAGGACGTCAGTCCTCTCGACAAGTTCGTTCGCGACGCGCGCCGCGAGGTCGGGAAACCGTTCGTGGAGGAATGCAGCAAATCGATCGAGGTCGGCGAGCGCTTCGAGCGACCACTCGATCTCTACCGGCCCGGCCACGGTCGAAACCCGGGCGTGCCCCACGTGCGGAGCCACTGCACCACATCGCCGTGCGGCACGCGCGAGCCTTCCGCGGCCCTGGCCGATCGACGATCGAGCTCTGCAACCTCATTGGCGTCCGCTTCCCTGGGAGCGCCGTCAAGGGCCGCAAGTTCGGCGATCAGTTCCGAAATGGTCACGCCGAGCTCGGCTGCTCGGGTCTGGAGCACATCTGCAGTGTGCCTGTCGACCTCGATGCTGACGTTGGCGTTCATGGCACCAGAATAGCCGATCCTGAGACGGCCCGATCGATACCCGTGCGGCCCACCAACGCGGTTCGATTCCCGTCTGCGGTCGTCACCATCGCCGGCTAGAAGCTGTTGAGAAGAGAGGGTGAAGTGCTGGTGAGCCGCATTTTCGCAAGTTGGGGAACCAGATGGACGGGTGGTTGCGGCAGGTTGAGGGATTGCGGCGGGTGGCCTGACGCCCACAAGAGCCGCCTTCCAGAGTTCCGCAAACCTCACCCGTTGTCTGAGGTCTCACGGCTTTGAGGGCGCTGTCACGGCCGCCGGGGTGCGTCGTTGACGACAAGGGCGACACCCGACAGGACGACCCCAACGCGCAGGCACAAGATGCACCACCGCACCAGCTTGTATTTCGGTACGCACACATAGGTCGCGATGTCGAAGACATGACCCAGCAGGTGCGCAAGCCGATCGGCACTTGACGTCGCAGAAAGGGCGGTCTTGAGTTTCTCGCTGGTCTGATGTGCAGCAATGCTTCGCCAGAAGGTGAAACCCGTTGACCGTGAGCTGCCGAGCCGAGGGCCACGATCCAGGCCGCAAGGCCATGCTCGCCACGAGCGCCAATTCGTGAGCGCACCGCAAGAACTCTTGCCGGCCAAGACAGTCTGCATCTGGCTCGCGCACAACAGCCGCGGCGCCCAGTCCAGGTCTCGCTCCTTGGAGGCCGTCGCCTGCCGTCCCGCTCGGCGTCGCACAGGAACCTTCGTCAACCCCATCCTGACCAGCGACCAGGCCGTGCTCGAGCGCGTGCTGCGTGAGAAACTGTGGCCCGGTGGAGCGACGCCGTTGTGGGGCGCCGTCGGCGCCGCCGTCAAGTCCCTTCAAGGCGAGCCCGGCCGTCGTGTCGTCCTGATTCTGACCGACGGTGCGGCCGCGGGGGAACTGCCGGGATACCCGCTGAACATCGGCCACGTTCGACAGCGGGTCATCGAGGGCAGCTTCATGCTCTACGCGATCGGCGTCCGCGGGAGCACCCTGACGAGTCCGGTCGACCCGGATCTCGCCATGCTCGTCGACGACTCCGGCGGCGCCCGCTTCGAGCTGTCAGACGATCCGGATCTCGAGGCGACGTTTTCGCGCGTGGCGGATGAGCTCCGCCGGCAATACCTGATCGGATTCCGGCCCGACGACAAGGTCAGGGGCACGTAGCGGATCGACGCGCGCGTAAAGAGCGACGGCCATCGGGTGCGCGCGCGCCGGGAGTTCACGGTCGGTGAGCGGCGATGACGATCGCGTTGGTTCTGGCGGGACTTCTCACACCCTGGCTGCTGCCGGTGCACCCCAGCGCTCGGTGACCGTCGCGGTCGCGGTGGAGCATCAGGATGGACGACCGGTCGAAGGCCTGACCGCCGCGGACTTCTCAGTCAGCGTGGACGGTCATCCCATCGACCTCAGCAAGGCGACGTACGAGGCGGGCGCCATGAGCCTGGTCGTCCTTGTCGATGTGACCACCTCGACGTTCTGGCCCGGCGACACCTCCGCGAGGTCCGTCGCTGACACGATCCGCAATCAGGTCCTGACCACGCTCCAGGATGACGCGGCGGTGATGGTCGGCAGCTTCGGCCGGTCCCTGCGGACCGACGAGGGATTCTCGACGGATAGAACTGCTCAGCGGCGGGCTCTCATGAGCGTGCTGAATGTACCCGGGGAGGAACGGACGGGCCCGTCGCCGATCTGGGATGTCGTGCACCAGCTGACGGACATCGAGCAGATCGCGGACCACATCGTGATCATCCGGCGCGGCCAGTGCGTCGTCGAGGGCGCCATCGACGACGTCCGGCAGCGGTGGAAACGGGTTCGCTGCGTGATGGAAGTCCCCGACGCGCCGCTGCCGGCCGTGGCGGCGGGCTGGCGCCAGGAGGGACGGGTTCTCACCGGCTTCTCGCCGCACGACGCGACCGACTTGGAGGCGCAGCTCGCCGGAACCGGCATCACGGTCATGGATGCCGAACCGGCCACGCTCAAGGAAATCTTCTTCGATCAGGTGAAAGCGTCATGATCTGGTACTGCCATTGGGTCGAGATGCGTCTGGGCGCGCTGGTGTTCGTCGGGCTCTGCGTGTGGCTCGGCGTCTCCATCCTCGGGCCCTGGCATTCGCTGGAATTCGGCCAGCCCCTACCGCTTACACCGCTCGGGCAGGCGATCGGCGCCGATCAGGTGCTGGTGTGGGCCGAGTTCGCAGGCCGCATTCTGCCCTTCAGCCTGGCGGCCAGTCTCGCCTTGTCGGGCGCCGGGTTCCGGACGTTCTTCATGCCGGTCGCACCGGTCGTCTACACGCTGACGCTTCCGATCTCGCGCAGCCGGCTCATCTGGACTCGCCTCGCCGCCGGCCTCGCCGTGGCGTGTGTCGGCGCGACGGCGCTCACGGCGGGCGGCGTCGCCTGGTTCACGATGCGAGGCCAGACCGTACCGATGGTGGAGGTGCTCCAGTCGCTGGTGCTCGGTGTGGTGGTCCTGGCCGCCATGCTCGCGATCGTGTCGGCAGCCATCACGGCGCTACCCACGGCGTGGGCGTTCCTGGGGCTCCTCGCGGTGTTGGCCCTCGCCATTCCCAACAGCTACGTCGTCTCCGCGCCGGCGCGGGACGATGTCCCCTGGCTGGCGGTCGCCGGCTACGTGATGGCGCTGGTCGCCACGGTGCTGTTCACGCTATCGTACGTCAGGGCGCGGGAGTACTGACTCGCGTGCTGGGCGCCATCCTGTACCGTCACTGGCTGGAACTTCGGTTCCTGGTTCTCGCAACCCTGGGGCCCTGGATCGTCCTCTGCGCCGTGACCGCGTTCTTCGCGGTCGCGCTATCGCCGAGGGTGTCCCCGGTCCTGGTACACGCATGGGCTCTCAGTCTTGCCGTCGTCGTGGCAGGCCTCGTCTTCGGGGGCACCGGCATTCGATCGGGACTCGAGATCGCGCATCGGTCCGTCTACTACACCCTCACCCTGCCAGTCAGCCGGTTCATGCTCAGCGGGACGCGGCTCTTCACGGCGGCGGCGATCGCATTCGCCCTCGTCTTCGGGGTCTTCATCGCGGTCGTCGCCGCGCTCTGGTCGGCCGGTCGCGGGGTGCCGCTCGGCTCGATGGCAGCGTCGATGCTCCTCGCCCTGGCCGTCTCGGTCAGCATCCAGGCGCTGACCGGTCTGATGCTGCCTCTGGTCACCGAGCGGTTCAGCCCGGCCCTGCTGTCGCTGGCTCCCGTCGGGGTAGTTCTCTCCATCGGCCGAACCCTGGACGATGAATCAACCGGCTGGATTCACGTCGTCCGGTTCCTGGAGTTCGAGCCGGCGCGATGGGACATCCTCGGCCTGCTGCTCGCCGGCGTCCTGTCGTCGCTGGTGGCGGCAGCGGTGCTCGTGCGGGTCAGGGACTTCTAGAAACTGGGGCGGCGGCGACGGCGGCGGGGATGATCAGGAATCTACGCGTCGACCAGCTCCCGGCCCTCGAGCACCTGCGCGTGATGGAGCAAGCGGTCGGGCCGCGCCGTGACGGCTGCCGCATGACGCCCGTCGGTGACTGAATAGATGTCATCTTGGCGCCGAATCAGAGTGTTGAGGAAAAGTGGTGAGCCGCATTTTTGCCAGTTGGAACCAGCTGGACGGGTGGCTGCGGCAGATCGAGGGGCTCCGGCGGGCTGGCGGTGCTGGTCGATGAGGGCGTGCTGACGGGAGACGAGGCGGTCACGTATGCTCGCATGATCCTCGCCGACAACGCGCGCAGGCTGCACAAGCTCGGGTCTGCGGCGTGAAGGCTCATGGCCCTCGACCGCGCGGTCGTGCTAGTGGGCTAGCGCATCCCGCCGTCCGCGAGCGACTTGAGCAGGTCGATCGGCAAGCGGGTGCCAGCGCGCGCGGTCGCGGTGCGGATGCGGTCAGGCGTCAGACCGTGGTCGCGTAGCATCACCAGATCGTCGATCGCCACACGCTCGTACCCGAGCGCCGTTAGTTCCTGCACGTACTTCGGCGTCACGCCGTGATCACGAAGGCGAACCAGCGAATCCATCGGGAGGCGGCGGTAGCCGAGCGCGGTCAGCTCGCGCACGAAGTCGACGTTCACGCCGTGGTCGCGCGCCCGAATGAGCTCAGTGGTCGGAAGTGCATATCCGAGCTGGCGCATCTCCCGCACGAACTCCGGGGACACGCCGTGATCGCGCACGCCAATCAGCTGGTCGAGTGGCAATTTGCGGTGACCGGCGTCAGCGAGCTCACGAACGAATTCCGCACTGACCCCATGGTCCCTGGCGTTGATCAACTCGTCCATCGTTTCGGAGCCGTAGCCGGCGTCGCGCATCGCCCGCACGTACTCCGGTGTGACGCCGTGATCGCGTGCCTGCCGAAGATCATCGGCCGACAGCCCCTCGTACCCTTGGTCCGCCAGCCCACGGATGAAGGTAGGCGTGACGCCGTGGTCCCTGAGCTCGATCAATGGCGCGAGGGAGCCGAGCCGGTAGCCGAGCGCGCCCAGGTCTTTCACATAGGTGACGTCCACGCCGTGCTGGCCGGCACGAACGAGCTCAGCGGTCTCCGGCTTCGCGTACCCCTGCGTGTTCAACTCGTCCAGAAACGCGTACCCCACGTCGTGTCGCGCCATCTGGTACTGCTCGCGCGCGTCCGGCCTGGCAAAGCCGCGCTTCGCCAGCTCCGCAGGGAAGCTCGGGTCAGGCATGAATGAGAACGTGCCGGCGCCGACGCCACGTCGCAGGATGCCTTCGAACGTGAACGTGCCTGCGTCGCGCCGCAACCGGAACTGAACGGATCCGTCCGCATCCGCGAGCTGCGCGGCCGTGAGCCCTTCCAGCTGCTCGATGGAAATGTTCGAGCTGGAGGAGGAATTCCCTTCCACGAGTCGCAGATGGACCGTGCCTGTCGTGTCGGTTTGACGGATCTCCCACGTGCCGGGCAACGTGTCCTGGGGGACACGCATCGCTGCCGCGGCAGCACGCGCAATGCGCTGCGCAGACTCCGCCAGCGGCCATTCCACAGCCTTCAAATGCGGACCGATCACCCGGTCCTGCTTCGGAGCCGGCGACGGAGCAGCCGCAGCGGGAATGCGATCCGTTTGCGGATCCGCTGCGTCAACCGTTGCCGTGGCACTCGCCAGCGGAAGCAGCACTGCCGCCGCCATCGCCGTCCCGGCGAGACGCACGCGCGGCGCGGGAACACGCCGGTTGCGCGCGGCATCGAGCACGGCAAGCATTCGACCTTCGAGCTGACGCGGACGCGCCATGCTCACCGCAAGGGCCGGAGCCCGATATCTGTCGAACGCGTACGCGATCTCGAGCAGGTGGCTGGCGTATTCGCGCGCCGGGGTGCCCGCCGCAATCACGCGATCGTCACAGGCCAGCTCTCGCTCGATGCGCAGCCGCCGCGCCACCCACCACGCAGCCGGATGGAACCAGTACATCGTGCACGCCGCAAACGCCAGCGTCTGCGTGAAGCAGTCGTACCGCGCGACGTGCGCCACCTCATGAAGGACCACCGCTCGTCGTCTGTCCTCCGGCCACGTGTCGGCCATGGCAGGCATCAGAATTGTCGGACGGCGTGTGCCGAAGGCCATCGGCATGCTGCGCTCGCGACTTCGAAGCAGCCGGAGCGGGCGCAGGACGCCCATGGTGGACGCGCACTCACTCAGGAGCCGTGTCCATTCCCGATCCCCCACGTCGCTCGCCAGACGCGCGAGCCGCCGGACGCTCCACCGTTGCATCGCGAGATGCATCAGCATGAGGAGCACGCCCGCTGCGTACACGCTGGTAATCACGGTGGGCCACGAAATGCTGACGGCCGGCGGCGCAACGGGCTCGGACTGGGGTCTTGCGGCAAGAGGCGCTGACGCGCGTGCCAGGCCTGCTGGTTCCTGGACAGGATCCACGACCGGCGCTCGGTCTGCAGCTTTCGCCGACGCCGGGCGAATCACGACCGCCCATTCCGGCAGCGCGATCGACAGGATCGGAAGCAGTAGCACACCGACAATGGCAAGCGTCCACACCAGGTGGCGTGTCGCGGCGGACGTCCGCCGGTACATGACGCCCTGCACGATTGCGGCGACACCCAGCAGCGCCGACGCTTTGATGGTGATCCAGAGAGCGGCGGACATGGCGGGATCGAGAAAGAAGGGGCTCATGACTCATCTCCCTGTGTGCGGACGCGTTTCAGCATGCTGCTCAGGCGTCGATACTCGGCGGCCGACAGCGGCGTCGACGTCATGTCGAGCAGCGCCGCAATCGCCGATCCGGGTGAGTTGTCGAAGAACGTCCGCACCAGTTGTTTCAGTGCAGATCGGCTCGCTTCTTCAGGCCTCACGGCGGGAAAGTACACATAGCGCGGACCGTCGTACTCGCGGGCAAGAAGGCCACGCTCGATCATGATGTCCAGCAACTTGCGCACACTGGAGGGGCTCGGCGCATCCGGCAGCTCGGATCGGATCCCCTCGACCGTCGCGCGGCGGCGGCGATACAGGATCTCCATGATCTGGCTTTCGCGGCGGGTGAGGTCGACGGTGGTCAGCTTCGGCATACGGCTCCGCAGGCGTCTGCGGCGAATTTTTTCGCCCTGCGCGAATATATTCGCGTGCGGGGCCGCGTGTCAAGGGAATCGCGTGCGGCTTTCCCCTAACGATTGACCTGCTCGAGGGCAAAGCGGGACACCTTCGCGTATCCCTTCACGATCGACTTCAGCTCGTTGATCTTGACGACGTCGTCGATACGGTCGAACCCGTCGGGTGCCCGGCGCTCCACCTCGTCGATCACACGTTCCGGTCCACCGGCGCGGTTCATCCGCACGATCTCTGCCGTCGCCGGCCGGTCGTCCTGGTAGGCGCGCAGCGCGGTCACCGGGTCGCGGTGCTGCCTGAGATGACCGACCAGACCGGCCGCATCCAGGACGGCTTGCCCTGCCCCATTCGAGCCCACCGGATACATTGGATGGGCGGCGTCACCGAGGAGAGTCACCCGCTCATCGCTCCAGAATGGCAGCGGGTCACGGTCGCACATTGGAAGTTCGTAGAACTCCGGCGTGGCGCCAACCAGGCCCTTCAGGTCGACGTGGGGCAGCGAGAAGAGCTCCAGGTACGGCAGGAGATCCTCCACACGACTTCGTGATCGCGTGTGGCAAGAGGTTGATGCCGACGCCGAGCTCGCCAGTGATGTCGCTTTGCTCGAACACCGTGCAGTCGATCCCAGCCTCGTGCAGATAGAGCGCGGTGACTAGCCCGCCGATCCCACCACCGCCAATCAAGACCTTCATAGGGCTAGAACCTTTGAGAACCCGAAACTTGTTTCGGGGCTCTCGAAATGCAGTCCCTTGGCAACAGATCTCAACGTCATCGTCCTGGTTTGGCTCTCCATCGAATCCGCCGGCAGTATCCGTAGCCGCCGCGCCAGCCACAAACGTGCTGGGACGAACTGTCCACACGGTGGCACAGACGTCATTGAGACCGTGACGGGCGGCAGGCAAGCTCGGCACTTCAGGGAATGGTCGGTGGCCGGCGATCAGCCAGCATGGCCGGCTCCCGAGACGCTGACCAATCAAGCTGGGACAAAGCGTCGCGATCCTGAGACCATCGTCACCTTCCTGTCTTGCACGGTCACGATCACCGAAGTATCGTGAGCGCCAGATGCTCTCTCGCGCCTGGGTCATGTGGATCGGGCTGCCGGTCTGGTGGACGTTGAATGGCCTCGTGCTCGCCACCGAGGTACGCAGCCTGGGTGACAGGTTCGGCAGCTGGGAGGTCGCGTTGACCTACGGCCTCGGCAGCTCCTGGACCTGGGTACCGCTGACGATGGCGGCGTTCTGGTTGGTCCAGCGCTATCCGATCGAGCGGGGTCGGCTTGCCATGTCGATTTCGATTCACGCGGGCGCAGTTCTCTCGATCATTGTCGTTCGGGCCATCACACATTTCGTGCTGAACGACTGGATTCGCTGGTACGATGAGCTCCCCTCGTTCGGCGCGGTGCTCCTGCAGAGCCTGTTCAGCAACTTTTTCTTCGGATGGGTGCTCGTGGGCGTCGCGCACGCACTGCTCTTCGCCGAGCGCGCTCACCAGCGGGAGCGGCAGGCTTCAGAGCTTCGAGGCCATCTCGCGCAGGCGCGCCTGCAGGCGCTTGCAGCCCAGCTCAACCCGCACTTTCTGTTCAATTCGCTCAACTCAATCGCGGAGCTGGTCCATCAAGATCCACAGGCTGCCGAGCGCATGCTCGTGCGGCTGAGCGAGCTGCTTCATCACAGCCTCGATACCGCAGGCGGACAGCAGATTCCACTCCGCGAAGAGCTCCGCCTCCTACGCCACTACGTGGAGATTGAGCACATGCGCCTAGGAGACCGCCTCCAACTGGCTTGGAACGTCGAGAGGAATACCCTCCATGCGCCTGTCCCACACCTGATCCTGCAGCCGCTGGTCGAGAACGCCATCCGATACGCGGTGGCGCCGCGTATCACGCCCACTCATGTGTGTGTCGCAGCGTACCGCCGCGACGGATGTCTCGTGCTCGAAGTGACTGACGATGGAGCAGGGACGCCACCGACGAAGGGTAACCGCGGCATTGGGCTGGCGAACACACGGGCGCGGCTGGAATGCCTGTACGGAAAGGGCGTTCAACTCACACTGACGACCGACCCGGGTGGCACGACGGCACGTCTGACCATTCCGGACCGGCCGAACCTGCAGCCTGCGTATAGTTGATCATGCTGCCGCTTCTTCGAACGCTCATCGTGGATGACGAGCCGCTGGCGAGGGCGCGGCTGAAGCGGTTGTTACGGGAGGAGCGTGATTTGGAAGTCGTCGGTGAGTGCGCGACCGCAGAGGAGGCCGCGCTCGCCGCCAGCAGCCTCCACCCGAACATCGTCCTCTTGGACATTCAGATGCCCGGTGGCGATGGCTTCGACCTATTCGACTATCTGCCTCCGGCAGAGCGCCCGCTGATCATTTTCGTGACCGCGTATCCGGAGCATGCCGTGCGCGCGTTCGACGCGCAGGCCATCGACTATCTCCTGAAGCCGGTTGCGGCCGAACGTCTGCATCGTGCACTGATACGCGCCCGGCGGCAGCTCCTGAAGACGCGCGTGGTGCAGGGTCCGGCCGAGACCGGCACGGTAGAAGCAGCGCTGCCCGCGAGCGATTGTCTGGCCCGTCTGGCGGTCCCGGTCGGGCCGCGCATGCGCCTCATCGCGACTGAAGAGATCGATTACGCGCTCGCGAGGGCGAACTATGTCGAGCTATTCACCGGAGGACGCTCGTTCTTCTTGCGCGAGACCATGAACCGCTTCGAGCTTCGCCTCGACCCGCGTGTCTTTCTCCGCGTCCATCGGTCACGGATCGTGCGCATCGATCGTGTGGAAGAGGTCGAACCGTTGACGTCTGGACAGTACGTGATTCGTCTCAAGAATGGCGTGCGTCTCACGTCCGGCCGCAGTTATCGCGCTCGGGTTCGCCAAGTGTTTGGTCTCGGTTAAGGTATCAATAGCTCCCCAGTGGGCTCTCAACTCGCCAGCATCGGATAAGTGAAGAGCGTGAAATGCACCAGGTTCAGGCTGAAATGCGCGAGCACCGCTGCCGCCTGCGGCGTGCGCCAGTCCAAAGAGCGTGGCCGCAATGCCAATGGCGAACGCTTCGCCGTGTAGGTGTTTGGTAAGCCGGCGGCTCAGTGCTTCCTGCAGATAGCCGCGGAACAGCGCTTCCTCTGTCATGCACACAAGCAGCAGATTGTTGAGCGCCCATAGCCATGCGACGTCGGGCCATTTCGGCGCGAAGGCGAGCTTGCCCAACCCAAGTCCCAGACCAAGACAAACCAGCGCCGTGACGACACCAATCGACGAACCGCATGCCAGGCCACGCCAGCCGCTGCGGCGGAGGCAAAGCGCCGGCCAGGCGATCAGCAGCCAGTACCCGGCCAGTGGCTTGTCGAGATTGAGGTACATCGTGAACGGCACCGCATCCGGCGTGAGCTGTAGCGGTCCAATCACCTGCGGATTGTCGAAGCCGGGCAGCAGATGGAAGCCGAGTCCCAACGCGACCGTGATGAACAGGACATGGGCGGCGATGCGCCACGGCCTGGCACGCTGCGGAGCAATCCCATAGGCCGACGCGAGCAGCACAACGAGGATGGCGACGGCGCGCCAGTCGAGCAAGCTCGCATTAAGCGCCAGAAGATATCCGCCGCTGAAGAGGGCGATGCTGACCAGGCGTAGCGGTGGCCACCACAACGACAGCGCGGCGAGGAAGATCAGTATCCACACCGCCGTTGTCAGCGGCACGCGCGCGGCATCCTTTCCCGCCCGCGTGGGCGACTTGGTATGGCAATCAGTGCGACGATAACCAAGCTTGGCTCGTTACTCACGCTACTCGTTGCGCAATGGGACAGACGCGACCAAGTGACACTACATCATGCCAACTCGCCTCCGTGGATACGCCCCGGGAATCGCGCTGACATCGCCCACCCGCACTGAACATTTGCGCCTTCTCATCCGTCCATTTACGATACGTCCAGGGACGTCGGGCAGGCGCTCGCCCACATCATTCTTCGCGCAGCGCCGCAATCGGATCGACGCGTGACGCCCGCCGTGCCGGCGGGACGGCGGCGCAAAGAGCCACAGTCATGAGCACGGTAAGGGCGACGGCGACAATCTTTGGATCGGATGCCGACACCTCATAGAGCTGACTCTGAATCAGGCGGGTGAGCGCAAACGCTCCGGCAATCCCGGCGGCGAGGCCGCAGATGACGAATCCCAGCGTGCCGCGCGTCACCAGCCATATTACGCGGCTCCCAGTGGATCCGAGCGCCATGCGGATGCCAATCTCTGACGTCCGGCGCACCACGATGCCACTGAGCGTGCCATAGAGACCTATGGCCACGAGTAGCAGCGCCAGCGCGGCGAACGAGGTGGTCAGGAGGCTGAGCACACGTTCTCGACGCAGTCGCGCGTCCATGTCGGCTGCAAGCAGCCGAACGCCGCGAACCGGTACAGCAGGATCGCTCTGCTGAATGACGTGCTCAACGGCGGGCACCGGGTTCGCCAGGTCTGGTGTGCTCCGAACCGTGATCGCTGGCCTCATATCTGGACTCTGCGAGAACGCCTCGTAAACCATGCGTTGAGACGGCTCCGTCACGCCCCGGTCGCGTGCATCCCGGATGACCCCGACAATCGTGTGGGCCGTCCGCTGACCAATGAGCCGAAACCGCTGGCCGACCGCATTCGATGTGCCGAAGAAGTGGCGCGCGAATGTCTGGTTCACCAGCGCGACACGCTCGGACGTCGGAGTATCGTTGGCTCCTATGCCTCGTCCGTGCAGCAGGCGGAGCCCGGCGGTTTCGATAAATCGCGGCCCAACCGAATTCCGGCCGGTCTCCCGCGCTTCCGCTGGCGCCGCCTCGAAGCCGGGCAATTCCACGAGTGTCGTAGCGTCCAGGCTGCCTAGCGTAGACCCCGAGAACGTCACGGACTGCACGCCCGGCACCGCTTCCAGCCGTTCGACGATGCCGTTGAGATACGGGAGCAGCTTGTCCTCGTCGTACCCCGCGAGGCGCGGCGCGACGCTCGCGACGATGCGTCCTTCGACGGCGAATCCAGGATTCAAACCGCGGTAGTTCGCGAGTGTCTGCAGAAAGAGCGCTGCGCCCATCAGCAGCATCACGCTCAGAGCAAACTGCCCGGCCAACAGTACCCTTCCCCATAGCGAATTCCGGACTTGCCCCTTGGTCTTCTTCAGCGCCTCCTGCGGGTCGGTTCGCGCCGCACGCACGAGCGCGCCCATCCCGGCGACGACACCTGTCAGGACCGACACCGACCCAACAAACGTGAGCACCCAGCCGTCTGGCCGCAGATCAACGGCGAGGAGGCCCGCGTCGCCAGCGAGAAGTTGGACGAAGGCGGGGCCCACCCACTGCGCGACGACCAGACCCAGCGCACCTCCAATGGCAGCGAGCAACACGCTTTCGGCGAGCGTCTGCCGAACCAGTCGCGAGCGCGTTGCGCCGAGCGCGAGCCTGAGGCTGAGCCCTCGGCTACGGCTCATCGTGCGCGAGGCGATCAGCCCTGCCAGGTTCGCGCAGGCAATCAGGAGGAAGATGACGACTGTCCCCATCAGTATCCGCAGCGGCCGATCCAGCGACTGCCGGAACGCCGATGCCGACCCCGTAGCCGCCGAGCGCACGTCAAAGCGCAGTTGGCCGGCAAACTCTCGAATGCCTCGCGCGAACTGCGGCGGCGCTGATGCAAGCATCTCGTCAACCGTGCGGTGGAACACCGGCTCCAGCGTCTGCTTCACACGCGCCATCGTGACATCCGGCTTCCGCCTGATCATGACGCGGAGCCACCAGTTGTTCCGGTTGCCAATCGTGCCGCGCCCGCGAAACAGGTCCGCGCTGGCAAGTGGCACGGTGACATCGGCCTCATCGCCAAGGGTCAGCCCGCGAAACGCCGGCGGCGTCACGCCGACAATGGTGGCAGGTTGTTGGTTTAGCCGGATCGACTGTCCGATGATGGCGGCGTCGCCCCCGAACTGCCGCTGCCAGTAAGCATGGCTCAACACGGCGACCAGCGGCGCTCCGGTGCGGTCGTCCGCACGGACCAACAGCCGCCCGAGGTATGGACAACGCCGAGCACGCCGTACGTCTCGCCGGACGTGAGCATACCGTGCGCGATCTCGGAGACACCGCGATACGACAAGCCTATGTCGTCGATGGGTGCAAACGCGAAGGCGCCTGCAACGACGTCTCGATCGGCGCCATACATGTTGACTCCGGCAAAGGAGGTGTTGCAACGGCCTGCGTCGCTAGGGTCGGCTAGCGGGTTGACGCACCCCAGCTCGATCAGTTCCTCTGGGCGTTCGACCGGCAGGCTTCGCGACAGCACGTCCCGGACAGCAGTGAAGAGCGCTGTCGTCGCCCCAATCCCGAGCGCGAGCGTCAGGATCGCCACGGCCGCGTAGCGCGGTGCGTTCGCGAGCGTCCGCATGCCGTATCGCATGTCGCGTGCGAGATCCTCGAGCCACGCCAGTCCCCGGCTACCCTGGTAGCGCTTCTTCATCTGGCCCTCCCTCGCGAACCAGCGTGGTGCCGAAGGTGGCCCTTCCGGAAGAGCACCACCAACCGAGAAGCGAGTCGTCGCAGTTGCGACGAGTCCTCGAGTTCTTGAGACCTCGACAAAGCACGTACCGTACCATCTAGACGTGCACACGGTCTCTTGGGACCGTAGACGAAAGGCCACCGTTCTCTTGTGCGCTGCCGAACAGCCTCGTCCCAAAGGCGGACACGGCGCCGGGCTCGCCGAGTCGGCGCGCCGTCAGGCCGTCAGGCGAATTGAACGCTCATCATGGATATGAAGTTGGCTGGCGCGGACATCCGAAACGCGGTTATTGGTGATGCGGACGACGTTGGTCAACTCGTCACAGAGTTGGGATACCCGACAACCTCCGATGCGATGAGGGACCGGCTGACGCACTTGATACTGGTCGCCACATCAGCGGGCCGGTTAGCGCCAATAGGAAGACCGTCGCATCTGACGCGGACCTCAGAGAGCATTTTCGCGGACTGTGGCCGCAATGCTTCGTGGGCGCAGACGAGGCTAGTGCCAGGCCGATCGTCACAGTGGCGTAGGCGCTACTGCCGTTCGATGTGATGCCAAACCGTGGGAGTATGCTTCTGTGAAGCCAAGTTGGGCGTGGCACGGAACGGGAAAGAATCGTGGCCCTTCGAAGGGGCATCGTGCGAGGGGTTCTGCGAGGGCTAGGAGACGACATGGCAGACATCAACCTCACGCAATCCGACGCGGATGCGCTCTTGGCGATGGAGAAGCATAGGATAGACGACAGCATTCATGAGTACCCGAGCCTCGGAGGCGCAGTTCGTGTCCCGTTGCAGAGTCCAGACAAACGCGAGTCGTTCTTTCTCGACATCACCCGGAGCCAGGTAAAGCTCACTAAGGGCACTTACCAGAACAGGGCGAGGAGTGTGGTCATCCTTGCCCGCCTCGATTTCGACGGAGCTCCTCACCGCAATCCCGATGACGAAGAGGTTCCGTGCCCACATCTGCACCTCTACCGCGAGGGCTATGGCGATCGCTGGGCTGTTCCGCTCCCGTCGGGCCGGTTCAGCAATCCTGGCGATTCTTGGCTGCTCCTGTTAGAGTTCATGCAGTTCGTGAATGTCACCGCGCCGCCGGAGATCCGAAGGGGCCTATTCACGTGATCGACGAAGTTCGTGGGCTACTCGACCAGTACGCGCAGTGGGTGCGGGACAAGAGTGTCTTGCGCGAGGTCAATGACCAGTACGTCGAGATCACCACTCCCTACCTCGACCGGCATAACGACTACACACAAATCTACGTTCGCCGAGACAATGGCGCATTCGTGCTTACCGATGGCGGCGAGACGATTCAAGACCTGCGCGCCGCCGGCTGTGATCTTGAAACGTCGAAGCGTAAGGATCTCCTCACTTCAACCCTCAACGGATTCGGGATACGACGTGAGGGTGACGCGATGCTCGTGAAGGCAACGCCGCAAGATTTCTCGCCACGCAAGCACAACCTGGTTCAAGCCATTCTCGCTGTCAACGACTTGTTCTATCTGGCCGTCCCGGTCGTGGCGAGCCTGTTCCTTGAGGACGTCACCGCGTGGCTCGAGCTGCACGACATTCGCTTCACGCCAAATGTGAAGTTCACCGGTCGAAGCGGCTACGACCACACATTCGACTTCGTCGTGCCCGCTTCACGCCGAGCGTCCGAACGCCTCATCCGGGCCGTCAATCGCCCGAGCCGAGACCTTGCTGAATCCCTGGCCTTCTCCTGGATCGACACGAAGGAGGTCCGTCCTGCAGCGTCCAGATTCTACGCGTTCCTGAATGACGAGAATCGCTCTCCTTCGACGTCCATCGTGGATGCCTTGCGAAGCTACGACATCGTGCCAGTAGTGTGGGGTAGTCGTGATGCAGTGCGGCAAGAACTGGCTGCGTGACGCACTCTTCGACAGACTGGACGATGCTCTCGTCGTTCTGGCCTGAGACACTTACCTGAGACCCATTGACAGTGCCCCCGCAAGCCTTCGACGCTGCAATTGCTTCAGCGCGGAGCTTCAGCCCATAACGAACACATCAAGGAATCGTGGACGAACAGGAGGCCCAACATGCATCCAACGGACCCACTTCTCGCCCCAATGAGAGGCGCCGACCACCGCGATGTCGGCGGTGTCGCGCTCGATGTCGTCAGCGCCGGCAGCGGTCGCGTGAAGCGCATGGTCTATCCCCCTGGATTCCGCTGGTCGACGCACATGAAGGCGATGGTCGGCACCGAGCTCTGCATGCATGCGCACGTGGGATTCCTTGCCCGTGGGCAGATCAGGATCGAGTATCCGGATGGCTGCTCGCTAGATCTCGCGGCGCCCCAGGTGGTCGCGATCGAGCCGGGGCACGACGGCTGGGTCGTCGGCGCGGAGCCCGCGGTGCTGATCGAGTTCGATTTCGAGCGCGAGACGGTGCAGCGACTCGGAATGCCGGACAGCCATCGGCACTAGCCGTCCTGCCAATGCCGCGCGCGCTCATGATCAGCGCCTAGGAATGGCGGCGTGTGAGACGATCCTCAGCGTCACCGGGCCGAAGAGGCCTGAGCGCATCGGTTGCAACTCACTCCACGGCGTGGCGTCCGATGTCACAACGTTCGTCCGCGTGACGCGCTGCGCCGGTGGCAACGCCGCGTCACCGACCAGCCGATTCTGCCAGGTGTTGGTCACCTCGACGATGAGCTCGTTCTCACCTGGGCGGAGCGATTCGGTGCAGTCTACGCGGAATGGATCGGTCCACACGATGCCGAGCGAGTGGTCGTTCATCCACACCTCGCCGATGCTCCAGAGCGCGCCAAGATCGAGATACACGCGGCGGAGTTTTGGGTTGTTGCTCGCCGTGTCCCAGTCGGACGGTAGCGAGAAGCGTGCCCTGTACCGCGCAGTGCCGGAGAAATAGCGAATAGCGGGGTTGTCGTGATCCGTCCAAGAGATCAGACGTGGCAACGCCACCTGCCGGGGCATGCCCATCGCCTCGGGGAGCTGCAACGTCCATCCCGTGTCGATGGTCACGGCCGCCGGTACGGGGTCGATCGTCACAGACGACCGCTCACCGGTGGCGCCCACAAACGTGAAGTCGCCCGCACGATCCGCTTCGAGCATTGGCTCCCCGTCTATGTGTACGACCTGCGCAGTGGGATGCACACTCGTCCATGTCGGTTGCTCGACAGCTCTTGAAAAGATGACGAACGTCGAGCCGTGTGCGGGGAGAGTCAGCGTCAGCCGTGTCCGATCGTCAGCGATCTCGTAGAGCGCCTGGGTCTGGCGCTCGCCGGTCATGGGATCCCAGAGCTCCGGCTGGCGTCCAGCAACGCGAAACGTCACCACGGTCGACGCCTCGCGATCGAGCGTGTTCCGAATGAAGTACATCTCGGTGGTCCCGTCGCGGCGATGGATGAAGTCGAATGGTCCACCCTCGCCGTCGAGCTCTTGTTGCACGAAGTCGGGCGCGACCCGCAGCGCCGCAAGGATCTCACGAAGCGGTGTTCCCCAGATCACCGTCCCTTTGCGGTACGCGCGCCGACCGCGAGCGGATGGCTCCCCTGATCCCCAGAGCTCGTCTGCAAGCTGCCGCACGCGTCGATCCGAGGCGGGATAGTCTTCAAAGCCGGCCGCTCGTCCAGGCTTGGGACCAACCACCGTGGCGCCAGCCGCCACCAGTTGCTCCACCTTGGCCAGCGCCTCTGGGTGCATCTCGCGGCGGTCGGGCAGCACCAGAACGGCGTAGTCAGTGCCGTTCGGGATCGCGACACGCCCGTCGTCTCGGACGGTGAGTGATGAGAGGAGCACGTCCGTGTTGATGACGTCGTAGTCGTAACCCGGACCGAGCGACGGGTCGTTCCTCCGAGGTCCCACGAAGTTATAGCCGCCGTCACCGTAGTAGTACAGAACGTCGGCCACGAACGTTCCCTGCTGCAGTAGGAAGGATGCGCGCGACAGATAGTCCACCCAAGGCTTGACCTTCGGCCACCAGGTCACCTTTCGGTTGATGTGCGTGCCGGCATAGTACGCCCATCCCGGCTGACCACCCTCCGGCGGCGCGTGCGACCAGGTGTGCCAGACCATGTGGTTGCCTCCCTCGGTGAAGACGCGGTCAGCCGAGGCTTTCAGACTCTGCGGCGCGCCGACCCAACTTTCGTGTGACGTGAACGCTTCCATGTGGATCAGCCGCTTCCCGTAGATATGGCCCGCCGAGGCTGTCTCCTTCACGACCCAGAGGGGATCCATGTTCCAGCGCCGCGGCCAGAACTCTCCTTGGATCTCGTCGACCGCGCCGTTTGCGAGGAGGGCATCCACTGGCACGTTGTGGACGGGCGGACCAGGACCGCCAGCCTCCGACTTGATCGTGAGACCGGCCGCTGCCGCAACCTCCCGCGCCGCGCGGTAGTACGCGTCGACCAGCACCTCGCCGAGCGTCTTGCGATAGTCGAAGAGGAATCGCTCGGTCATCTCCTCACTGTCGAGCCGTCCACCAAAGACGAGCGGCAAATACGGTGTCATGTCGTAGCCGCGGCGTCGCCGGAACTCTTCGGTGAACGTCGGCGACCAGACGGGTCCACGGACTTCATAGCTCGCGAGATACAGATTGCGAAGGCCGCTCTCGCGCAGATCGCCAAACGTCTCCCTCAGGCGCGACACCACGTGCTGCATGTACACGCGCGTCGCCTCGGCATTGAGGTGATCGGTTGCCCAGCCGTCGGAGTTCGGGCTGGGCACCTTCAGGCGCTCGCCGGTGTTCATACAGACATAGCGCAGCACCGTCCACTCACCGGCCGGGGCGTCCCACTGCAGCCGTCCCGAGTCGTCTACGCGCCCCGTGAGGTCAATCACCGCGCTCGCGTCGCGGACGCGGAGCGGCGGCAGACCCGCAGTTGCGAACAGGCCGTCGGGACCGCTCACGTCGCCGTCGTGGAGGTTGTCGAGATTCCATTCAGCGTCGTATCCGAGCGGCGTCGAATGGCGCAGTATCAGCGCGCCGGGACGCTGGCGATCGATATGTCGCGAGGCGGCAACGTTCTCGCCTCGCTCGTCGATCAGCGAGAGCTCGCCGAGTGTCAACCGCTGTCGCGTCGCGTCATGTCCGCTGAGCAGTGTGAGGCGCACGTAGCGCGCCCGAGTGCCCGTTGGCAGCGGGAACCGCGTCGGACCTGCTGCGGCCGGCAGGCTCACGCGGAGCACTTCCTGAAAGTCCTGCTCGCGCGCGCCAGACGAGGACACGGCCAGCGCGACCTCGCGCGTAGGCGTCATCGTGTCGGCCAGCGGCGGCTCCGCGTTCGCCGTGCCGTTGTCGAAGACTGCCTCACGCAGGTCGTTCACGCGATCGGGATCCAGCCGCAGCACGAGCTCGTGACCCGCCACACGCGCTGTCGGCAGCGCCACCGTCGCCACATCCTTCCAGAAGAGCGGCTTGCCTTCGTCCCCCCTCGGCGCCGACGCCGATCCGTACGGAAACGGCAGGACGAGGTCGATGCGTCGGCCGCCTTGAATGGTCGTCTCGCTCGGGTACAGACCCATGCTGGCGTGACGCGGCTCCACCCACGGTCCGCCGAGATCCCAACTGTTGATGACCGAGAAGTCGACCTGCACACCGAGGTCGCGCGCCGCGCCGACGACCTCGTGGAACGTGCGGAGCCAGTCGGCGCTCAGAAACGCTGGGCCCGCGGGCGGCTGCAGCTCCTTCGGCCCGCGGGCGCCCATGTCGAACGCGAGCACGCCGCTGAAGCCGGCGGCCTTCATCGCCTTCAGCTCCTCCAGCGCGGTCGCGCGGTCGATGTACCCGTTCAGCCAGAGCCAGTAGACGTGCGGACGCGCCTCGGGCGGCGGATTTTCGAATCCGCGGGCGAGACGCGTCACGCCGCTCTCTGCGGTTTGCGACCAGCCGCTGGCGGCCGCCGCCCAACAAGCAGCACAGACCACGAGAGGCACAACCAGCGCTCGGAGGATGACGTTCGCTGTCTTATGCATAGGAGTCCGCAGCACGATCCAGGTCCAGTGGCTTTATGTCCCGAATCGCGAGAAACAGAACCAACGCACAGATCGGATAGATCACGGCAGTGGCAATGAACACAGGAGTAAAGGAGATTCGTTCAACGACGTTCCCGATGAGCAAGCTGGTGAGGAACCCCCCAACGCCGCCGGCCGTTCCGGTCATCCCCACAACGGTGGCAACCGTACGACTCGGAAAGAGATCTCCGATCATCGTCATGAAGTTGGTGATCCAGAAGCCATGCGCGAACATGAGCAGGCTCATGAGCGCGATGGCGGTCTCTACGTCAGCGACATACACCGTCAACACGGAAATGGGTGTGAGCAAGGCGGAGGCGAGCAGGATCGCCTTGCGAGCGCCGTTCACCGAAACACCGGACGCGACCAATCGGTCCGACATCCAGCCGCCGATGACCGACGAGACGCCCAAGGTCAGGAACGGTATCCACGTCAGCTCGCCGATTCGCTCGAGCGAGGCACCGCGCTCCTGACTGAGGTATTGCGGAATCCAGAACATATAGAAGTAGAAGACCGGATCGAAGAGGAAGCGGGACCCGATCAGGCCCCACACTTCCGGCTGCCTCAGAAGCGCCTTCCACGGGACGCGCGGGTCGAGCGCGACCGACGACGCGTCGCGTGGGGACGGCGCGTTGCGATCCTGTTCGATGTATTGCCGCTCCTCTTCGGAGAGGAACCGAGATTGTTCAGGACGTGAATAGCAGATCAACCAGGCCAGGAGCCAGACGCCGCCGATGAGCCCCGTCATCAGAAAGGCGCCACGCCAGCCGATGTGAAACGACGTCCAGACGATGAGCGGGGGCGCCGCCACCGCCCCGATTGCGGAGCCTCCAGAGGCGACCAGGCCCATCGCCAGGGCCCGCTCACGCTTCGGAAACCATTCGACCACGCCCTTGGCGGCGCCGGGGAAGCAGCCTCCTTCACCGACACCGAGCAAGAACCGGTAGCCCGCCAACTGCGTCGTGCTGTTCGCCGTGCCGTGGAGCAGGCTGGCCACGCTCCACAGGCCCACCGAGAGCGCCAGGCCGTTGCGGGTGCCGAGCCGGTCGATGAGCCACCCGCCGACGGTGAACATCACGCTGTAGCTGAGGATGAACGCGAACACCACCCACGAGTAGGCGACATTGTCCATCCCGAGCTCATTGCCGATCGGCGGCGCGAGCACCGACAGTACTTGCCGGTCGAAGAAGCTGAGAGCCGTGGCGGCAAACAGCACCATCGCGATCAGCCATCGGAAGTGCGGAATCGGCATTGGGCGACTATGACGCGGCATTAGGCGGCAGCACCACGGGCGACGTCAACAGTCCTCCGTCGAGATCCCGTCTGTCTCGTGGTGCGAGACACGTCAATCTCGGAGATAATGCGTTCGCTCACGTTTCTTTATTGAGATCGCACCGGGAGACTCTGGCTCGGCGGCACGACGTCCGTGGGCACGCTGTCTCTCATCGCGATACGGAGGTTGACGATGGCTCGACAGGGCGCCGATGCGGTTCAAGCGGTCCAGCGTGCGTGTTGCCTGCTGCGGGCGTTCCAGCGCGAGGGAGAAGTGTTGCGCCTTCGGGACCTCGCTGAGCGCACCTCGATGCACAAGGCGACGGCATCGCGCCTGATGCGAACGCTCGAGAGCGAAGGGATGGTCGAGCGTGTTGGCGCGGCCGGCTTCCGAAGCGCGATCCGGGGACCGGCGCGAACGGTATATCGGATCGGATTCGCCACGCGGGGCATCGATACCCCGTTCTCCCGCGCCGTCACCGAAAGCGTCGAGCGCGCGGCGATGGAAGCCGGATTCGAGCTGGTGACGCTCAACAGTCATCGAAGCGCGCGGACGGCGCTGCGGCATGCCGAAGCCTTGGTGACCGAGGGCGTGCAACTCGTGATCGAGTTCCAGAGTCATGAGCGGCTGGCGCCGCTCGTCGCGGCGCGATTCATCGAGGCAGGGATTCCGGTGATTGCCATCGAGATCCCACATCCAGGCGCGACCTTCTTCGGCGCGAACAACTACCAAGCCGGTCTCATCGGCGGACAAGCGATGGGTCGGTGGATCAAGGACAACTGGAACGGCCGCGCCGACGCCGTCATGCTCCTCAGGGAGGAAGCCGCGGGCCCTCTCCCAAGACTCAGAGTCAGCGGGATGCTGGCCGGCTTGCACGAGACGCTGCCTGCCGCTGAACAGGCGCAGACGGTCGAGATCGACGGGAATGGATCGCTCGAGAAGACGTTCGAGACGGTGCGGCGCCGGCTCCGGCTGTTGCCACCACGGGTGACGGCGGTGCTCGCCGGCAATGATCCGATGGCGTTGGGTGCGATCCGCGCGTTCGAGGAAGCGGGGCGCACCGCGCGGTGCGCCGTCATGGGGCAGAACGCGTCGCAGGACGCGCGGGCGGAGCTGCGGCGAAAGGGAACGCCCCTGATCGGCTCGGTGGCGTACTTCCCTGAGCGTTATGGGGACAGAGTCATACGGCTGACCGAAACCATCCTCGCCGGGAAACCGGTGCCCCCCGCGATGTTCACTCGGCACGAGCTCGTGACGAAAGGCAATGTCGACAAGCTGTATCCTTTGGACAGACTGCTTCCCGAGGCATTGTCGACCGCTGCCGCCCCCTAGTGTCTCGCGCCTCGAGACACTCCAACGCGCGGAAAACAGCGGGCCGTTAGCCAGTGACGGCCGCACAAGCAGGTAGGTGCGCAACCGGGGTCTTGCCCTGCGAGACACCTGGCCGTACCCGTTTTCCTCGTTGCCCACACGTTACCCGTCCATTACAACCGCTCCCACACGCGTTGGTGAATACGCGCGCGAGCGTCAAGCGTTCGGCCGGAGCGACGTGACGGGGAGGTGCGCATGAGGAAACGCCGATTGGTGGTTTGGGGGGGAGGGCTTGCGTTGTCCGTGCTCGTGACGTGTGCGAGCGTCTCCTTTGCGCAAGGGACGAACGGAAGCGTGGCAGGAGCGCTCGTGGATCCGGCCGGCGCAGCGGTGCCTGGCGCCAGCTTGCTTCTGCTGAACGAACAGACCGGCATCGAGCGTACCACCACCAGCGACGCGGCTGGTCGATACCTGTTTCCGAGCGTTCCGCCCGGCGTGTACACGCTCAGTGTGGAGACCGCAGGATTCAAGACGTATGCGGTCGGGGGACTCGAGGTGGAGGTCGCGCAGCAGGTCACCCATGACGTCCGGATGGAGCTCGGGGAGGTGGAAACCACGGTGGAGGTGTCCGCGGCTGTCCCGCTGCTCAACCAACGCAGCGCCGACGTGTCTCAGGTCATCGGACAGCGACAGATTGTCGAACTGCCATTGAATGGACGAGACTTTCTCGACCTCGCCAAGCTCGTCCCTGGAGTCGCCGAGCTCGCCGGGTCGTCTCAGAGCACAGGACTCGCCATCAACGGCCAACGCGCCAACCAGATCGGGTTCTACTTCGACGGTATCGACACACGTACCGAGGACCCCGGCAAGCCGGCGTTTCGTCCATCTGTCGAAGCGATCCAGGAGTTCCGGATCCAAGAAAACAGCTTCTCGGCCGAATATGGCCGCACGCCGGCCGCCATCAATCTGACGCTGAGACCCGGCACGAACGAGCTCCACGGGAGCATCTTCGAGTTCGTGCGGAACGACGCGTTCGACGCGCGCGACTATTTCTCGCCCACGGTCGACCCGTTGAGCCGCAATCAGTTTGGCGTCGTCGTTGGCGGTCCAATTCTCCGCAACAGGACGTTCTTCACGGCAAACTACGAAGGGTTGAGGACACGCCGTGATGCAACCGTCTTTCATAGTGTGCCCACGGAAGAGCAGCGACGAGGAGACTTCTCAGACGACGACCCGATCTTCGATCCGGCGACTTATAACCCGGAGACAAACAGGAGGCAGCCGTTTCCGAGCAATATCATTCCCACGGAACGATTCAGCCAGATCGGCAGTGCCGCGCTCGAGTACTTCCCTGCGCCGAACACGCCGCCAGTTGGTGGCTTCAACTATGCGACGAGCACCACGACAACGGACGATTCGGATCAGCTTCACGTCCGTGTCGACCACCATCTCAGCGACCGCTCGCAGCTGTTTGGACGATACTCGTACACCGACGGCAGCGCCGAGACGCCCTCAGGCCTGCCGCTCACCGGATCGATCAACACGACGACTGTTCACAGCGTGACCGTGCAGGAGCTTCATGCGTTCAGTCAGAGCATGCTGAACCACTTCCGGGCCGGCTGGACCTTCTCCGATACCACGGGGACATTTCCGCTCGCTGACAGCAATCTCGCGGTGACCGAATTCGGGCTGCACAATTTGAACCCGCCGTCATTTGCTCTGGGTCTGCCACGGATCGAGACGGTGGGACTGAGCAACATCGGTGCGAGCCCCTTTGGACCCGGAGGCGCGCGCCAGCACGTCTACAGCATGGCTGACGACTTCACCTGGATCGCGGGCAAGCATGCGATCAAGCTCGGCTTCGACGGTCGATACTACCGGCCGGCGGGATTGGTTCAGGTGACGCCGAACGGCATCCTGACGTTCGAGAACCGGTTCGCCGCGCAGCCGGGCGCAACGGAGACAGGACACGCGGTTGCGGACATGCTGCTTGGCGCTGTGTCGAGTGGCCGCGCGACGCTGTTCGCCGAGAGCAACGGTCAAGTCAGCCTGAAGTATTTCTACACGGGATACTACATTCAGGACGAGATCCGGCTGGCAGGAAACCTCACCGTGAATCTCGGGCTCCGATACGAATATCAGACACCGTTCAAAGAACGATTCAGCGACCTGGCAATCTTCGACCCGGCGACGGGGACATTCCTTGAAGTTGGCACAGACATCGATGATCTGCACGAGCCGGATCGGAACAACTTCGCACCCCGAGTAGGCGTCGCATGGACGCTGGGGCCAGGCACGGTGCTGCGTGCAGGAGGCGGGGTGTTCTACGGGCAACCGAGGGGCGCAGAGTTCACGTCGTTTCAACTGTCGCCGCCGTTCGTGGTGGATCAAACGTTGACGTCCGATCCGAACGTTCCTGACTTGGACGACACGCTGTTCCCCGCTCCGGCCGTGAGAGACGAAGCGGGTAACATTGCCGTCTCCCCCACGACCAACGTCTTCACACTCGATCCAGCGTTTCGTACGAATTACACATACCAATGGAACGTCGGCGTGCAACGGCAGATCGCGCCGACCCTGCTCCTCGATGTCGCCTATGTGGGGAACAGCGCCCACGGGCTGACCGGGCGAGACCTGGTCAATCAAGCAGTCCCGGATCCCGATACGCTGCAGCCGACTCCAGTACAGTCGAGGCGTCCCAACCCGAATGTCGCGGACGTCAACGTGGTGAAGTCGATCGATGGGTCCGAATATCACGCGCTCAACGTCAAGCTCGACAAGAGATTTTCCCACGGGCTGTCCGTGCTGGGTGCGTACACCTGGTCGAAGGCCACGGGGACGGGCGGGGCGCTCTTCGGCGATCAGTCGAACGCGCAGGACGCGAGGAACCGAGCAGCAGAGCACGCGCGGCTCGAGTTCGATCAGACGCACCGCATGACCGTCGCGTGGATCTATGAGCTCCCGTTCGGGAGAGGAAAGTCGTTCGGCGGCAACCTCGGCGGGCTCGCTGGCGCGCTCGCAACTGGCTGGTCCTTGCAGGGCACGTTCCTTGCGCACACCGGATTCCCGCTGACGCCGCGGTCGACCGTCTCCTCGAACGTGGGACGGCAAGATCAAAACCGTCCCGATCGGGTGTGCGACGGCAACCTCGACGGCGACGCGCGATCCATCGACCGCTGGTTCGACACGTCCTGCTTCGTGAATCATCCCTTCGGCCGCTTCGGCAACTCCGGCAATAGCGTCATCGAAGGACCGGGGCTCCAGACGTTCGACCTGACCCTGATGAAGAACAACCGTATCGCTGTTGCCGGCCGGGAGATAACGCTACAGATCCGGGTCGAGGCGTTCAACGCCTTCAATCATCCCTCATTTGGTGATCCCAACAGGGACGTGGACACGCCGCAGTTTGGCGCGATCCGAAGCACGAGGATCGGAGGGCGTGAGCTGCAGCTCGGGCTGAAGCTCCTGTTTTGATCAACGCCGGCCGACATCGACACAACCAACACTGATGCTGTTCACCTGACCGCGCGAACAATCTTGCGGGCGCGACGAGGAGTACGAGTGAAGGAACCGACCGAGCACACGGAGGCCCTCGCAAGTGATCAACGATTGTCGGCACAGGGTGCGCGGCTGATCCCGCGTCGGAAACCGCTCACGGCACGGGTCGGCGTGTTTGCCGTGGGACACCACACCTACTGGTCGCAGTTCGAAGGCCTCCTCGATCAACTGCATCAGAAGCTGCAGGCATTCGAAGGCAAGGTGAGGGCGTGTGGCGTCGAGGTGTTGGGGTTTGGCATGGTCGATCGGGCCCAGGTCGCGTACGCCGTTCGCGATCGGATGCAGGCGGCGCAGCTCGACTTGATCTTCTGCGACATGGTCACCTACGCGACCTCCGCGACCTTTGCGGCGTTGATCCGCGACCTAGACGTCCCAATCGTTCTGGTGGCGCTTCAGCCAAGGAAGGCGATGGACTACACGGTTGCCTCGACGTACATGCAGTTGTGCAACGATGACTTCTGCGCGGTGCCGGAGTTCACCGGCGTGGCGCTCAGAATGCGCAGACCGGCGCCGCCGGTCATTCTCGGCTCGCTCGAGGACGACCCTGTGGCTGACGCAGAGATTGCGGAGTGGTGCCGGATTGCGCGGGTGCTGCACGATCTGAAGCGCTCGCGAATCGGACACTTCGGACATCCGATCGAGCACATGCTCGACATGCAGACGGATCAGACGGCGCTCATGGGCGCGTTCGGTTGTCACGTCGTGCAGACCGAGGCAGACGACCTGCTGCCCCACTGGCGATCGGTCACCGATCACGACGCCGACACGAAGAAACGAGAGATTCTGCGCGTGTTCGACACACCGGATCCCAAGTCGGACCCCATCACCTGCCGGCTGACCGACGATGATCTCGATACTGCCGCGCGGGTCGCGGTCGCACTGGACCGCTTCGTGGGCCAGCACGAGCTGGATGGGCTCGCGTACTACTACGAAGGCGAACAAGACAGCCTGACGCGCAGATTGGTGACGAACCTGATCGTGGGGAACTCCCTTTTGACGGCGGCGGGCTTCCCCATGTGCGGCGAATCGGACCTCAAGACGTGTGTCGCCATGCTCATCGAAGATCGGCTGGACATCGGCGGCAGTTTTGCGGAGTTCCATCCAATAGACTTCAACGAGGGGTTCGTGCTCGTGGGTCACGATGGACCGCACCACATCAACATCGCCGAAGGTAGGCCCGTCCTCCGCAGTCTGCTGAAGTATCACGGCAAGCCAGGCGCCGGCGCGAGTGTCGAGTTCAAGATCAAAGAGGGTCCGATCACGATGCTGAGCATAGGCATCACGGGTGACGGTCGCTTCAAGTTTGTCATCGCAGAAGGTGAAAGCGTGCACGGCCCGATTCCACCGACGGGCAACACGAACACGCGCGGGTTCTTCCGGCCAGACGTCCGGACGTTCCTGAGGCGCTGGGTGGCGGAAGGCCCGACGCACCATTTCGCCCTCGGCGTCGGTCATCATGCGAGCACCCTCCAAAAGATTGCCGGCATCCTACGCATTGAATCCGCCGTCGTCGGGCGGGAATCCACGTAAGTAAGCGGTCCCTCGGGCGCGCGTGGTCAACGTGTGGCTCCGCCGTGCCATGTGCAGCGAAGACCTACAGCTCGAACCGCAGCTGGTCGTGAAGGGTCCAGCCACACGCGCTGTGTCACGTCAGCCCGCCGTGTTCGTCTGCAGATGGCATATACTAGTGTATACGGCATCGACTGGAGGACAGGATGCAACGAACCGCAAAGATTTTCAAGAACAACCGCAGCCAGGCGGTACGACTGCCGAAGGAGTTCCAGTTCGACACCCAGGAAGTGTTCATCCGCCGGGAGGGTGACGATGTGATCCTGTCGCCCCGTCCACGGGATTGGCATGCCTACCTCGCGGGCGGCCCGGTGGCTTCCGACGAGTTCATGGAGGGTGTCGACGATCTGCCTGTGCAGGAGCGCGATCACTGATGGCGCGTTACATGCTGGACACGGACACGTGCTCGTACATCATGAAGCGGTCGAGCCAAGCTATCTTGAACAGGCTGCAGGCAGTGCCGATCGCGGATGTCTGTATCTCGGTGATCACGAAGTCTGAGCTGCTTTTTGGCGTCGAGATCTCTCCGCGCCGAACAAAGGATGAGACCGCCCTCGAGGCTTTCCTTCGTCACGTCGAAGTACGGGACTTCCCTGCCGAGGCTGCAGCGCACTACGCGCGCATTCGTGCCGACTTGAAGAAGCGCGGCACCATGATCGGCGCCAACGATCTCTTCATTGCAGCGCACGCACGCAGCCTCGGCCTCACCCTGGTCACGAACAACACCGGTGAGTTCGAACGCGTCGATGGGCTCGCACTCGAGAACTGGTCAGTCGTCTCCCCCGCCTGATCTCCCCGCACCTTGACTCGCTCGCAGGACGATGACATCGTCGTCCGATATCCTTCGGCGCGCCGGGCAATGGCCTGGCGGTTTCTTCATTCATTCACGGGGCGATGGGTACCAAGCAGACCGAGCGACTCGCGGGTGCGGAACTGGGAACGCTCTTCGACCGACTGTTTCCGCACGGTCTCGCGGGTGCCGACGTGCTCGCAGAAGTCGCTCCTGAAGGGTGGGAGCGGTCACCGCTGCTGGCCTGTTTTCACCCATCCGTCGAACGCCTGTTTGACGAGACCTTGCAGATACACCGGAACATCGAGGCACTGCGTCGCGCGCGCAGTGCCCATGACGATGGCCCGAAGGCCGATGACTCGTGCGAGCCAGAGCCAACCTTGGACGAGGTGGGTCGCGAGTATCAGGCACAGCCCGTGCAACAGGATGTAGAGGTGACCGAGGTGGTGGGCCAGTGTCTGTGGGACGTCTTCTCCGACAACCACGAGGTCATCATCAGTGACGGACGCGCCGCGCATATCGGATCGTTTCGCGCCGCCTCTGCCTTTCTCGACAGATACCTGAGTGACACGCACGGCGGCACATGGCGCGAGGGCGATTGCATGCGGTTCTACATGGGGACGATCTGGATCGCTGGGCGTGCGGACCTCACGCCGGTCTACGCAATGATCTTTTCCAGGCTCCGATCAATCGGCGCCGACTGGATCTATCACTTTCCCGAGCTCCACCTGGTGGACTTCTCGTCGTTGCGGGCGGACGCTGAAGCGCTCGCCGCCGAGCGAAGGGTGCACGAGCACGAGGCCGAGATAGCGGGTCTCCGCGCTGAGCTCGCCGAGATGAACGCCAGTGCGCGAGAAGACGCGATGGATCGTCCGCCGCCCGCGCTCGTGCAGGCCTATCGCCGTATATACGGCCGCGATCCGCGTGGCTGGCCGCCAGCGTGAGAACCTGGCTGCCCCGAGGAATTGGCTGCACGGCGCGCTCGGCGAGCGCGCCCTACCATCTACTTCTTCACAAACTTGAACGTGCCCTTGCTCTCTCCGAAGGCAAAGGTACCGGCAAGGATGTCCTTCTCCAGCGTGCCTTCGATGACGTACTTCACCGTGATGCCATCCGGGTCCGTGGTTTCTCCTTCGAGCTTCAGCGCGCCCGTCTTCGCATCGAACGTTCCGGTCTCGATCGCCGGATTCTGATCCGGTTCTCGACCGACGATGAGCACCGTGCCTGACACGGTGCTCTTGCCGTCGAACTTCAGCTCGAGACCGGCGCCACCCCCATCATCATCCATCCAGGTCCCGGAGATGGGATCGGCCTCTGCGCCGCCCGTCTGCGCGGGCGCCGGCCCTGCGAACAGCAGGAGGCCGCAGACCATCACCAGGCTTCGCCGTGTCATCGATCTCAGAGTCATTGCTCTCGGTATCATGTTTATTGCTCCTTTCCTGGCGGGCTCCAAGGCACCCCCGAGTTACTCTGTGCGCAGCGCCTCCGCGGGACTGATCGCCGTGGTGCGCCTGGCGGGAATCCAGCACACCAGGGAGGCATCGCAAAGGACGACCGCGAGCGAGAGATGCCATAGGTTATCGGATTGGACCCCCCAGGCAAAAGAGAACGCGAAGGAATCGTTTTGCCGTTTCGCATGTTGTATCTGCATAAACTCGTTCCGGAACGAGCTTGGCGCAGAGTTTGCGCCAACCGCTCGGTGCACCCGCACGAGCACCCCCGCAGTTGACCCACGCCTGCCTGACCCCCGCCTGGCTGTTGTTGACCCCCGCCTGGCTGTTGAAGCGAAGTGATAATGTCCCCTCGCGAGCGAAATAGAAATGTCCCCTA
>WHTT01000073.1 GCA_009377605.1 Luteitalea sp. | reverse complement strand
CAGCGTACCAAACGCCCCTGATTATTACAAGCTTTCTTTGAGACACGACACTAGCATGCGGGATGATAATCGATAATTGATGACAGATCAACTCACCGCGCGAAATTCGTCCGAGAGCTTATACGATAAGCTAGTTGGCATTGCGCCATGACCAAGCACTTGCGCGAGACCGCGATGGCGGTCTCCCTGCGTCGTCGTGACTTCTTGCGCGCCGCGACGGCGGCATGTCTGAGCCCGGCCATGTTCGGCGCCTCCCGGCAAGCTACCGGCTCCGCGCGGCGCCGCAAGGCCGTTGTCGTGACCTTCGGTGGCGGTGCGCGAGACGACGAGACCTTCATGCCGGAGGGCAGGGAGAACATTCCGCATCTCCTGGAGCAGCTGGTGCCGCAGGCGACGTTTTTCACACAGGTGGTCAACCGCGGCATCCTGGGCCACTACGTCGCGAACGCGAGCTTGGCGACTGGATCGTACGAGACCATCAACAACTTCGTGGCGGCGCCTCCGCAGCACCCGACGGTGTTCGAGTACTTCCGGAAAGAGCTGGATCGACCCGTCTCCGATGCCTGGGTCATCGCGCCCAGCAACGGCTTCGAGCGTATTGGCGAAAGCAGCCACGGCGCATATGGAGCGGGCCAGGGTGCCGGCGTGATTCTCCCCAAACGTCTCCTCGCCGCCGCGCTACCCTCTGGCGCGCGAGCCGAATACGAGTTTCTGCTTCACGACAACTACGAGTCGCCGTTCTACCAGCCTGAGGCGGCGGACACGGAGATCGAGCTAGCGCGGATGGCCGGGATCTTGAAGCTGTCGGTGTCCGATTTCCTGGCTGGCGCCCGCAGCGTAGAGAGCCCGGACGAGCTGTCGGTGTTCATCGCGCGAAGGCTCATGCGACAGTTCGCGCCGAGCCTCCTCTGGATTACGCTCCACGACATCGACATTGCCCATGCCGGAGCCTACTCGCTCTACATCGACGGCATCAGGCGAACGGACAGGCTTTGCGCGGAAATTTGGCAGATGATTCAGCGCGACCCGGAGTACACCGGGAGAACGACGATGTTCATCCTCCCAGATTTTGGGCGGGACTCGGATGGGGAGGCCAGCGGTAACGGATTCCAGCATCATCGCACTGGCGACGCGCGCTCGCGAACTACCTGGATGATGGTGCTTGGCCCAGGGATTCGTGAGAACGTCTTGATCGATCGCCCTGTGGAATCAACGGATCTGGTACCGACGCTCGGTTCGTATTTCGGATTCTCCGCGCGCTTTGCGCAAGGCAAGCCAATCGAGGGGCTGTTTTGAGCGTGCGAGGAAATAGGCGTAGCGCAGGCCTTTAGGCCTGCCTGCACCACGTGGGCAGGGCTGAAGCCCTGCGCTACGGCCGCGTGTTGATGGGCTGCTAAAGCCCTGCCGAACCTGAACGTCAATGCGCCCAGCTCAACTCAGACGCGAGCACTTCGCGGCGTATCCGCGCCTGGCCAAGCAGCTCGCCATCCGCGAAATCGAGCTCCTGCGGCAGCTCCCGCTCAGCTTCTTGGCGTTGCTGCTGCGCGAGCTGAAGGCGTACGACTGGAAGTTTCCAGCCGAGCGTCGCGAGATCGATGCGCAGCTCACGTATCTGACCTCTCTCTCGCAGGAGCGGCGCGGTCGGGTGATGCGCGAGCTCGCCCAACTGAGGCTCTCCTCGGCGCTCGAGGACATGGACTGGGTTGGCTCGCCAGGCGAGTTTTCCGAGCAGCTCTCGGCACATCTTTGGACGACGGACCAGATTGCGTCGTTTCGCGCGGCGGCTGTCGGCTTCCTCGATGCGGTCCGTGCGGCGGTTCCCCCGCAGCCGCCGGAGATCCGGCGTCTGGGGATCTCGGTTGTAGGGCGCGGAACGACGCAGACGAGCCACCCGCTCTTTCGCAAGCTTCGGCCGCACGGCGCCTACTTTACCCACGTGAGTCCAAAGAACGGCGTGCGTGTGCTCCTTGATCGCGTAGCTGCGCGCGCGAAGGCGCATGCCATCCCGTTTGCGCACTGGTACGTCGACGGCGGATCCGCAGAGGAGCCATCACCGGCCGGTGTCACGATGGTTTCGTACGATGCGCTGGAGCCAGTGCGCGCCAGTGTCGTGGCGAGACTGCGTGAGATGCTGCAAGCGGGAACAGGGAGCGAAGCCAGGCGCACCGCCCTGGCGCACCTCGGTCCAGAGGATGTTGGCCTGAGAAATGCTGCTGAAGCCGAGCAGGTCGTGGACCACTTCAAGGTGAGCGTCCTGTCCCAGGGATCTGGAACGCAATTCTTCAGCACGACTTTCGTCCAGTGGTCGGCACGAGAGCTGTTGTGGCGGGCGCAGCCCTTGACCTTGATCACGAGATTTGCGCCGCGGATGACCGAGCGCTCGATGAACGAAGCGCTTGCTGGCATCCCGACGGTTCCCGTGCTGGATCCGCAGGGGGCGCTGATCGACGCAGATATGGGCGCGTACTACACGTGGCTGAACCTGAAGCGGCTGCCCGGCGCCGCTGAATCGTCGTTCTTGGCTTGGTTCGAGGGACATACCGAAGCCGTCGTGGTGTCGCCATCGTTGGCTCGCGGCACGCAGTCCAACAGCGCCGTCACGCTGGAACAACTGCTCGACGAGATGGAGGGCTGACCCGTCCTGGTCGCGCGGCCTAAAGGCCGCGCGCTACGTCGCAAAATCAAACGCGTAGCGAGGGGCCTTCAGGCCCCTCGTCCTGACTAACGGGTGCTTGCGGACTGACCCCAAAAAATGAACGTCCCAAACCTGGTGGGTGTGGTGATATCCATCGCGCCATCCTTGTCGAGGTCGATCGCCAAGACGTGGGAACCGGCGCCCGAGCGATTGTGGATCAGCTCGGGAACGAGCTCCGCTCCACCCGGAGTCTTGGGACTGCGAACCGTCCGATACCAGTAGAGCACGGGATCTCCGTACGAATCGGGATCCGTGCGGCTGTCCAAGTGGGCCCAATAGCGCTTGCCCACGATGAAGTCCTCTATTCCGTCGCCATCGACGTCGGCATGGGCGGACCCGTGCAGTTGCGAGAACGTGACGTCGCCCGCGTTCTCGGTGCCGAAGTCGTCCATGACCATGTGCTGGACGAACGAGATCGCGTCGTCGGCCTCGCGCTTCTGCTCGAACCAGGCCAGGCCCCAGCCGTGCGCGCTGAGCGAGGTGACGACGTCGTTGAGGCCGTCGCCGTTCACGTCGTACACAGCCATCACACTGCCGCCTGCGCTGGTGCGGCCGGACGCGCGGGCGAATGCCTGCGGATGATACGTCCAGAGCTCTTTCGCGCCGCCGGATGCTGGCTGTTCCCACCAGCCGTACGCGTTCAAGATATCGACGCGTCCGTCGCCGTTCACGTCGCCGGCGCCGACCCCGTGCGCGGTTGCGTAACCGGTCTCGGAAATCGTGTGGACAATCCACGGCTCGGTTGGCTTCGCCGGATCAGGCTCGGCATATCGCATGGAGCCCTCCGCTCCGTAGACCAGCTCCGGCTCGTCATCACCGTCGACGTCGACGAGCACAGCGATCTCTGTCTGCTGCGCGGTGGTCACGCGATAACTGTCCCAGCGGCGCGTTTCACCTTTGGGATTGACGTACAGCGTGGCGCCGGCGTTGTCGCCGGAAAAGCTGGCATTAATCACGTCCGGCCAACCGTCGCCCGTGACATCTGCGGCAAACTGCATCCACACATCCGAGGTGTACTCGGAGGACGGGTTCTTCGTCAGCGCTGGATAGATCTCGCGATACTCGGTGTAGTCCGGGCCGAAGTACACGTGCGGGCCCGAGACCAGGTCGAGAACGCCGTCCTGATTGAAGTCCTTGGCAGCGACGCCCCAACTGTAGTAGAAGTCGCTCACACGCTGCAGGCGAAACCGGTTCGACACTTCTTCTGCGGGACGCTGTCTCAGCGCGAGATCCTTGTAGGCCACCTCCTTGAAGCGCACTTCGCCGGAGCCGCCGACGTGCAATGCCACCGGCCCGTAACGTCCGACCTCCTCTTCCGCAACGCTGCCGGGGCTGCCGCCGCCGTTCAGGAATACCCGGACGAGGTTTGCGTCGACGATGATCTCCACGCCATTCCACTCACCCGGACGCAGGCTCGTGTCCGGTGGCTCGACGGGCAACGTGACAGCGGTGTCGCGTCGTCGGGCCTGGGCCGCGCGACGACGGGCTGCTGCGCCAGCTCCGTCTGTCTCCGCGTCCGGATCGGGCGGCGGTGCGATGCGCACGCTGCCGCCGCCGCGACGGAGCGGCTCGCGTTGCACTTCCCGGCCATCCGTGTCCAGCGTCACAGCGTACGGCGCCTCGTCTTCGTCGGTGAGCGACACGTAGATTCCCTTCATGCCGGTCGCCGTCTTCTCGGCGCGAAGGAGCACACCTGCGCGGCAACCAGCCGAGCAGCGAAAAGTGGCGTAGAGCGCAACGTCTTGGTACGAGCGATCAAGGACGAGCCAGCCTCCGCCAGGCTCTTTCGGCGTGCCGATGATCTCACCCTGTTGCGCGCGCCACTCGGCTGCGCCGACGACGTGCCACCCGGCGAGGGTGGAGCCCTCAAATCTCGTGTCTGGCCGGAAGGAGGGGCCCGACGCCTGCAGGGCAGCGACGCCGACGAGAAGCCCCACGGCCAGCGTGAGGAGCATCGAGATGCGTAGTGTGCTCATGGTTTCGCTCAGCTCTCCAACGCCATCTGTTTGACGACCTGAATCGCATGCTCTGGAGTGGACGAGGTACCGTGCTCCGAGTCGACGTAGCCGTCATAGCCCATCTCGCGAAGCGTCCGGTAAATGTTTGGATAGTGGATCTCTCCCGTGCCGGGCTCGAGACGGCCCGGAACATCCCCAATCTGCACGAGGCGAATCCAGCCTTTTTCCAAGCCGACCTTGAGGTTGTTGATGATGTTGCCCTCGCTCAGCTGCAGGTGGTAGATGTCGAAGTCCACCTTCACGTGCTCGTGGGCTGCGGCGCTGACAACGTCGAACGCGGCTTCGGCGGTGAGGATCGCGATGTCTGGTGACTCGACACGATTGAGTGGCTCGAGCACCAAGTAGATGCCGTGTTCCACGGCGAGGTCTCCCGCCTTGCGGAGCCCTTGAATCAGGTTCTCGCGCTGCGCCTCCCAGGGGAATGTCGTCGTGCCGCGCGCCGGGGAAGATGATCGCGTCCGCGCCGCCAAAGCGCTGCGCCGTCCGAACGCCCAGCGAGAGCTCGTCGAGGTATTGCTGTTCGGCGCCCGGCCTGGTCAGGCCGGAGGTCCTTCCGGTCTCCCCGCTTCCCACGACGCAGGAGCACTTGAGGCCGGTCTGTTGCTGCACGTCCAGCATCGCCTCCTGTTCATCGGCCGATGCACGCCAGAAGCTGTAGGCCTTCACCTGTTGAGCAGCCACCGCCCGAATCCGCTCGCTCTTCGGCAGGGATCGGTCGAACATGATCTCGATGTTGATCGACGTGGTGAACGGCGGTGGCGTCTGGACGCGCCGGCGCTGAGCGTTGAGCGCAAGGGGAGCGAGGACACCCGCGGCAAGGAAGTGGCGCCGATTCAGGGGGCTGCTGGTTTCAGCCGGGCTCAGAGGTCGGTCTCCAAGGTGCAAGCTCAATCACGGCGAATGAGGTTGTTGTCCATCAGCCAGGTGACCGCTTCCTGCACCGCTTCGAGGGAGCTGTAGCGCGGCGCGTATCCCAGGCGGGCCCGCGCTTTCTCGATGCTGCAGTGTGACGAGTGGCTGATGTGGTTGTATGTCACCTCCGCGTCCTTGTCGGAAGCCGTGCGACGCCAATCATCCCAAGGCACGAATCGCAGACGCGGCTCGCGGCCAAACCATGCGGCCATGTGCTCGGCATAGCCCCGCAAGGTCAAGGCAGCCGCCGACACGACGTGAAAGCTCTCACCAACGGCGGCGTGACGATTGCCGATCGCTTGTAGGAACCCCTGCGCCACATCATCGGCGTGCACGTGGTGCAGCGTTTCCATGCCGAGGTGTGGCAGTAGGAGCTCGCGTCCGGTGGCGAGGTCCGAGTACACCTGCACGTTGAAGTTGGCAGCCGGATTGATGGGCACCCAGCCGGGTCCGACCAGATGGCCGGGATGGAGCAGCGTTGCCGGAAAGCCGCCAGCGCGCGCCTGTTCCAGGAGATAGCTTTCAATTGCTGCCTTGCGGCGGCCGTAGTCACCCAGGGGGTGCTTCGGTTCGGCCTCGGTCGTTGGCACCCGTGCGCTGGGACCATGCACCCAGATCGTTCCGCAGTGGAGGAAGTGCTGCACGACACCGCGCAGGCTGTCGACCAGGTGCGTCGCGCTCTCGAGCGTGTAGCAGATCAAGTCGACGACGACCTCTGCTTGCAGGTCAACGATCCTCTGACCGAAGGTGCCGTCGGCTTCTGCGGCCTCGCGGTCCAGCTCGACATGCCTCACCCGCGTCCAGGCTGGATGCGCGTGATAAGGCTCTCGTTGTTGCCGGCTCACGCACGTCACGTCGTGCCCGGCCTCCACCAGGCGTGGCGCGAGAGACGTTCCGAGGTGTCCAGTTCCACCGATGACTACGACTCGCACGGTTTCTGCTGCCTCCCTGCACAGGGCCTTGGTTGACGACCGATCAGGTCAGGAACCAGCCGCCATTGACGTTGATGGTCTGGCCGTTGATGTAGCCGTTACAGGCGAGCATGACGGCGACGTCCGCCACTTCGTCGACGGACCCGAAGCGCCCCACGGGGATGCGATCGGGTCGCGCGTTGGGATTGGACGTCACCATGTCGGTCTCTATCAACGCCGGCGCGATGGCATTCACGGTGATCCCCTCGCGCGCGAGCCGGCTCGCGTAGAAGCGTGTGAGGCCCAGCATACCGGCCTTGGACGCGGCGTAGTGAGGGCCCACGACGCCGCCAATCTGCGCAGCAACGGACGACAGGTTGATGATTCGTCCCCATGTGCGGCGCTGCATCGCCGGCAGGACGGCCTGCGTGACCAGGAAGCACGATTTCAAGTTCGCGGTCATCAGCTCGTCCCAGTCTCGCTCGGTGATCTCTTCCGGCGCCTGTGGACGCGAGATGCCCGCGTTGTTCACCAACACGTCGATCGCGCCAAGCTGGTCGTGTCCATCTCGAACGAGTCTCACGACGTCGGCGGCGATGGAGACGTCGGCCTGAATCGCGAGAGCGTCTCGTCCGAGCTGCTGAATCTCCCGTACCACATCGTGAGCCTCTGTGGAGCGCGCTCGAAAGTTCACGACGACGTTTGCCCCGGCCCGCGCGAGGGCCAGAGCAATGGCGCGGCCGATCCCTCGGCTCGAGCCCGTGACAAGAGCGACCTTCCCGTCTAATTGAGCCACGCCCGAATTGTGCCATGAGTAAGAGGTGACGGACGCCTCGGCGAGGCGGCCCTACCTAGAAATCGGCGAGGCGGCCCTACCACGGTCTGCGCGCACCGGGTGGAGGACACCGTGCGCGAAGTGAATGGCCTATGACCGGAAGCTGTACCCGAGCTTTTCTAGGTAGGCTCTGTTGATCGTCGCGGCTTCGAACGGCGCGAGCGTCATGTTCTTCGACGGATCGAGCTCCGCCATGATCACTAGATCGTTGCCGGACCCATCCAGCGCGTCCACGATGGCGGTGAGGTCGACCTGGCCCTGTCCGAGCGGGCAGTATCCAAGGTAGTGCTCGCCGCCGTCGTAGTCCTTCAGGTGGACGTGACGAACGACCGGTAAGAAGTCCTTGACGACCTTCACCGGATCCGATCCGCCTTTCTGGAGTTGTCCCACGTCCGGACCAAACTTGACGTAACGCGTGTCGACGGCTTCCATGACCGCGTAGGTCTCCTCCCGCGTTTCGACACAAGTATCGGTGTGTTGGTGGAGGACGCCGACCACGCCGATGTCATCGAGCGCCTTGGCGATCTCGTTCAGCGCCTCGACGATGTGCGCGCGATGCGCGTTGAAATCGTACGTCTCGCGCTCGACGCCATTGGGCCCGATGACGGCAACCGACCCGCCGCATTTCTTGATGAGCCGGCCCCAGCGGACCATTTTCGCGATCTCCTCCTTGCGCTTGGTCGTGTCGGTGAGATCCACCGGACAGTACGCCGAGTGCAACGGGAGGAGGGCTGCCTCCAGCACCTTGTCGAGACCACCTTTGGCTTCCCACGCTTCGAGGACGTTCCCAAACGATTCGAACGCCTGAAAGCCGAGTTGCGCAACGTCCTTGATGGCCTGCTCGGCATCGGCCGGCTGGAACCCCCAGGTAATCCCCGTATGGCCGGCTTCGAGCCTGCGCGGTGCTGCGCGCGCCACGATCTGTGAGGCGGCGGCGAGCCCCATCACGAGGGCCTTGCCAAAGCGTCGTCGGTTGAGCGCGTCCGTCATTGCGATTCTCCTTTGCTGGCGGGCAGCGCAAATACCACGTAGCCACCCTTGGTGCGGGCCTCCGGCCCTTCCGCCATCTCATCTCGTTCCGTGGATTGGCGGCCCCACGTCAGGGGCGTGGTGGCGCAGACCACCAGGTACTGACGTCCGTTGACTTCGAACATCGCAGGAATGCCCTCGGGACCGTTGGGCAGATCGGCGGTCCACAGCACGTCGCCGGTGTCCGCGTCATACGCGCGAATCTTGCCGTCTTTCGCCGGCGCGAAGACCAGGCCGCTCGACGTCACGATCATGCCGAGACTCTGGGAGCCGCGCGGCATGCCCGTGTCCTTCCCGCCTTCTGCCGCGGCGTGCAGGTCGGTCCCGAGCGGCTGTTTCCATTTGATCGTGCCTGCGTTCAGGTCGTAAGCGACGATCCAGGACCACGGCGGGCTCATGATGTACGGGTATCGTCTCCTGCGTGGAGAGCGGTGTGAACAACCCCGTCCGCGCCCGGGCAATGCGCGCCTTCCACTCGGCGTGCTCTTTCGGGGTCAGCAAATAGGGTGTGATGGCATCGGGGGTCAAAATCTGGCGGGCGTACGGTGGAGGCGCCGTGGGAAACGGCTGCGTGGGCCACGCCTCCTCGCCGGGCATGTTACTCGGCGGCACCGGTCGCTCTTCGATCGGCCAGACTGGCGTACCGGTGACTCGATCGAAGACGAACAGAAAGCCCTGCTTGGTGGCCATCGCGACGGCGTCGATGGTCTTGTCCTGGCGGCGCACGGTCACGAGCTGGGGCGCCGAGGTGTTGTCGTAGTCCCAGATATCGTGATGGACCGTCTGAAAATGCCAGAGGCGCTTCCCGGTGCGGGCATCCAGGGCGAGCAGACTGTTGCCAAAGAGGTTCGCACCACGCCGATCGGCGCCGTAGAAATCGTAGGTCGGCGATCCGGTTGGAAAGTAGGCAATGCCGCGCTCGGTGTCGATCGACATCTCACCCCACGTGTTGGCGCCGCCCGCGTACCGCCAGGCGTCCTTCGGCCAGGTGTCATAGCCAAGCCCGCCCGGCTGCGGAATCGTATGAAAGGTCCAGACAATCTTCCCCGTGCGGACGTCGTACGCGCGCAGATGCCCGGGCGTCGAGAAATAGCCCTCGCCGGTGGCTGATCCCATCAGAAGGAGGTCCTCGAAGATGCGCCCGGGCGTGTTCGACTGCGCGCGCGTGAGCGTCTCTGGATCGCGACCCAGGCCTTCCCTCAGATCCACCAGGCCGTTCGTGCCGAAGGTCAGGATCGACTTGCCCGTGTCGGCGTCGATGGCTTGAAGGAAGTTGTTCATCTGGAAGATCAGCCGCCGATCCCGGCGATCGGCGCTTTCCCAGTAATTGATCCCGCGCCTGGCGATTCCGCGCAGGCGCCCGTGGATCCAGATCTCCTTGCCGGTCGTTGCGTCGAGGGCCACCAGGGAGTTGTTCTTCGCCAGGACGTACATCACGTTGTCGACGATGAGCGGATTGAACTGGTACGAGTTGTTATCTCCGGTGGGATACGTCCAGGCGACCTCGAGCTGGTCGACGTTGGCCTTGGTGATTTGTCCGAGCGCGACGTACTTCGACGAGTCCGACCCTCCACCGTAGTCGCTCCACGTAACGTGCTGTGCCGCGGCGGTGCCGCGCTCGGCGGGCGCGGGCCGGCCATTGCTCGCCCCCTGCGGCGCGACCGGCGCGCAGGCGATCCCGATGCAGAGCGCGAGCAGCATCGTCCCTCGTGCCACGAATCGGAAGCCGACCGGTAGGGGCAGGCCGTTGTATAGGCGCATGGGAAAATTGCATCGATTATCGATTATCATCAGTTCAGCACACCGTATCGCCACTCCACCAAATTGTCAATGTTGATTGAGCCGAGAGCTCATTTGTTTGAAGACCGCTTCATAAGTAGATTCGAGTCATCGGGTTACCTCCGAACTCGACTGGCCGGCGGCCATCGCGAGAGCCAACTCCCCTTTCACCCGGCCTCGTATCGCTCCAACCGCTTTCGCACCGCCTTGAGGACCGACAGGTAATCGTCGTGGCCGACCATCTGGGTCGAGTGCGTCGTTGCGGCGTAAAGGGAGCTGTAGTAGTTGATGATCCGCATGCCCTCTTTGACCAACGTCTCCACGTCGCTCACCAACAATGGGTCGAAGGTGGTCGGATCCAGCGCGTGCGCCGGGTCCCGGTGCGCGTAGAACTTATCGCGCCACGTCACCAGCCGTTTGACCAGGGGATTCGATTTTACCTGCACGAATTCCAGGTCCGCCTCCAGCTGTGCGGCGTCAGGAAGTCGGGTGTCTTTGGCGAGAGAGTCGACATACGGATTGTCTTTCAGCCGCTCGCGAAATGTGTCTCGATCGAAAACGTCCTGACGCTCACGCACGAGTTCGAGAAGGTTCTTCAGATTCAACGAATCCCTATTGTGATCGTAGGCCTTGCAGATCCGGTAGACGGTCGCATCGATGAGCGACCTCAATGTCAGTGACCAGAACGTCCACGATTGGCTGATCTCGCGCTCGTACTCGCCGTTCTTCGCTTCGATCAAGTCTTGATACAGCTTGAAATAGATCGCGGCCATCACGAGTTCGTCCGCGAGGGCGTCCAATAAGGGCTTGAAGTCAGAGTCGTCCCGCAGTCGTAGCGCCATGTCGGTCGTACCTCGCAAGAAAAGTCGCGTGATCAGTTCCCTACTTTGACCAAGGTGTCTCAGATGAATTCCGCATGAATTCCAAGACGTCGACCATCCGCTCCGAGCCGAACACCGACGCGTCCGCCTTAAGGCCCCGTCCGCCGATGGCGGCCGGATATCGCTTCAAGACGTACAGCATCGCGAACATCCGTAGCATGAACTGCGTGAAGTGAACGATCCTCAGCCGCTCTTCAACCTTCTCTGGCTCCGTCGGAATTGCCAAGATGCTGACCGGAGTCTCCTTCGATGCGGGATCCTTCGGGTGGGTCGCGAAGATGATGGCCGGCGCGCTCGGAAGCTTCGACGCATACGGTCGCCCATCGGGCACAAGCACCAGCCCGTGCTTGATCTTGTTGAACGCCCTGACCCCTGTCGCCCGCTGTCCCGGCCAGCAATCCTCCACGAGGAAATAACAGGCTCTACGAAGGACCTTCTGCAGGTCGATCTTCGGATGGTGCTCCGACCAGCTCGCGGGCATCCACTCGGCCAGACCGAGCCCGTTATAGAGGTCGTCACCGGTATCGATCTGGTGTCGTTCGAGGACGGATCCGAGCTTCACCTGGCCAGCGCCGTAGGAAATCATCCGATGGAGCGGCAGGATCGTTGGATCGCCTTTGATGGAAAGGAACGCATCCATGAACGCCCCAAGGTCTTCGTACGCCGTGTACTCCTCGCGGTAGACATTCAGGAGAAAGGCGCGCTTGTGCAGCTCGTTCGGCTCTGACTTGTATCGGGCCTCGAGGGCTCGGACAACGTACTCCCGCAGGCTGCCGGTAAAGGCCGCATAGTCATAGAAGTAGTCGCCCTCAAGCTGCGCTAACACGCCCTCGACGGTCGCGGTGTGTTTATGCTCTTCAACAGGATCACGCTTCATCGGATAGCTCCGCGTCGGCGTTTGGGCGCGAAAGTTGCCGAGACCCACCGATGAAGATCTTGGCCACCTCTGCATCACCGGTTCCGGTCTCGCTATTGAATCCGCAGTTCGTCGTCTAGGTCTTTGAACAGCTCATTGACCGCAGCGACCAGCTTGTCGTGTGGGCGCTGCTTACCTTTGATCTCGACCGCCAAGCGGAACCTTAGCTCGTGACCCGCGGTCATCTTGATTAAGTCCGGGAGCACGTCGACGAGATCCTGGAGCTGGTTGGGTTTGAGTGCGGTGGCAGCGCTGGTTCGGGTGTCGCTGGCGGCTGCAGGCGGAAGCGTAGCAGCAACGGAGCCAGGCTCTGGTACGACAATCGAAACGGCCGACGCGTTGGAGTAGTCGCACGGCCAGTCGACGCTGCCGGGGCCACGATCCAGCACCCGCGCGCGAAAGGCGGCGTCAATGGCCTCGCGCACCGTGAGCCAAGGAAGGGTTCCACCCACCTTCTTTGAGAGCGCGACGGCTACCGACATCGCGTCGCTTCTGCCACTCTGCCAGGCGTCGGTGAGGCTGTTCGGCAAGAGATCGAGCGGCGAGATCGGATCGGGCGGAGCCTGAAGCACGGTATCCGCGGTAACGAGCGCGGGCGGCACATCTTCGCCAAGCAGACTCGCCGGCCCTGACGTCAACCAGAGCCATCCTTCTTTCACCGCCGCGCGCAGGGCGCCATCGACTACGTCGGCCAGCACGCGGGGGACCGGCATCGGCTCGTCGTAACCTCCCCGAGAAACGGTAATCGTATGGGCGCCGTCGAAGAACGTCCGGATGGTGGCAACGGTGACCTGTGGCATCCTCCACAAATCATCGATCATGCCGGGCCGGAGAATGTTGGGCGACAGATTGACAAGCTCGGCTTTGTCGGGCAGCACGAGATCAAGCTGGGGATCGTCGAGCACGTCGGAAGGCGGCGCCTGCCGCCACCACGTCTGAATGGACTTGTCGGGGCGAGTGAGACGCGCCACGAAATAGCCCTCTTCGCACCCTCGGATGATCGTGTCAACGATCGCCTGACGATTCAGCATCTTGGGCAGGTGAGGAAATCTGGCAAATGCACCGACGAGATCGCGAACCGGTCGAGATTCCTCGTCGTCTCGCCAGAGCTGGTACGGCCCGCCAGGCAGTACCGCGTCCGGACTAATTGCGCTCTCCTGGATGCGCGAGCGGGAATCCGCCTTGATCGTATTGAAGAGCGGCGCATCGGAGACTTGAACGCGGAAAGCCTGCACATCGTTGTCGGAAGACACCGTGACAACAATGCAGTAGGCCTGCTGAATGGCGTCGCCGATGCGCTTCAAGGCCGCATTCCTGTAGGAGTCGAGATTCTGCTGGCGTACGAGATCAAGCTCGTGCCCTTCTTTCTTGAGCGCGTCGTCCACAGCCAGCCATCCGAGGTAATCGCGTACGGCCGTCCGCGCGATGTAGACGCCCTCTCTGGAAGGCACTGCCAGCACGATGGCGTTCCGCTCCGTGCGTGGCCGGTCGGCGGCGGTCGTCTCTTCGATGAACCGCCTCGCTTCCGCGCTCGGCTTGCCCGACTCTGATGCAGCCGATGGTCCCAGCACCACATACCGAAACTGGCCATCGTCATCCACCATCCCCGGCCTTTCCGGCAGATTGTGAACACGGGCACCGGCCTGAGAGGCCGTCGCGGTTAGTGTCTTGTTCTTGCGAATGGCGCCAAGGAGGTGTTCTTCGACTGTCTGGTCGGCGACGCGCGTGACGGCGTCTGCATGCATTTGTTTCAGGTTGGGACGGGATCCCAACCGCCAAACAGCCGGCGGCGACTTCACGCCGTTCGTGGCTCTCGTGTCGGCGTCTGCAGCTTCGTCCAGGAACCAGGAGCGGTCGAACCACTCGCGAAGAGCCTTCTGCAACGTGATCTTGTCAGGCCTGGTTGCGCCCACGAGAACCAGCAGTTCTCGGAGTTGAGCGCGGGCACCAGGGGGCTGCGAGTGCAGGAAGGTCGCCAACACGGCCTGTTCGACCTCGCGATGCTGTAAGTCGCTCAACTCCTGTTGAACGCGCCGAGCCTTTTCGAGCTCACCTGCGAGAATCGATGACCACTCTTGCTTCTTGCCCTCGTGTTCCTCAACCGTCGCTACCTGAGTCAACTCACGTGCGGCTTCAGAGAGACCGTCTTCGGTCGGCGCCGCGAGAAAGACGTTCGGGCCGACGACCGGAGACGTATCCCACTTCTCCGCTTCGCGGAGTGCCAGCGCGAACGTCCGCAGCACGCCGCGCGTGCGTTGGAAGCCCTGGAGCTGCGTCCACTTCGCGTAGAGCACCTCGGTGAGGTCGGGATGGAACGGGTAGCTCGCCACAAAGCGAACTTCTTCGTCTTTCCTCGATTTCTTTGTTTCGTCGTCAAGAACTTCGATGCCGTTCAGCGCCTCGATCACCGGCTTCCGGAACGCTTCCTTGGTCTGGAGCGATTCCGGCGTGAAGAACCGGCGCCGCAGTACCTCTGCGACATCCTTCTTGCTCACGGGCTCCACGCCTTCTTCTCGCTCGCGCCGGAAGATCGCGTACAGCTCGTCGGTGATCGCCCGGCCCAACTCATCGTTCTTTGCGACGTCGGTCGCGAGGAGCGAGGCGACGATGGCGCAGCGGTCGACCTTGGTTGCAGCCTGCGTGAGCGCCTGGAAGAAGTTCTTCAGACGCTCGCGCCATGCTGGGTCCGCGTCGACCGCCGCGTGAGCGAACATCAGCACCTCGTCCATCAGGATCAGGGTGGAGCGCCCGTCCTTCTGCGGCGTCTCGAGTAGCAGCGTCAGCAAGTTCTCCGCGGGTGCGGTCCTCCGTTCTTCCGGTTTGTCGTCCGGGTGCAGGATTCGTAGGCCGTCGGCGCCGGCGAGCTGCCACGCGAGCGCGCTCCAGGGCTGCCGGAGCATCCGCCTGTCACCGGACGGGTCGCGGACCTCGGTCCCTTTCTCCGCATCGAATTTGTCGAAAGGCAGTACGGCAACCCGCGTTGGTGGCAGCGGTAGGTCGATCCGCGCTTTGAATTCGTCGACCGCCGGCAGTTGCGGCAGCGACGCTGGATCGGTCACGAGGTGAAACAACGTGATGAGCGTGTGCGTCTTGCCGCCGCCGTAGGTGAGCTCGAGCTGTCGGACCGCTTTCTGATTCTTGCCTGCCAGGCGGCGGACGACGTCTCGCGCGAGATCGAGAAGCGCAGAGGTAGGGTAGGTGAGGGCGAAGAACTCCTTTGGATCTTCGTAGATGCGCCGCTTCCCGCTCCGGAGCGCGACATCATAGATGTCGGCCGCGAATTCGTTGAGTGCCAGCTCTCCTGTGCGAAGGTCTTCGCGCAGTTGAACGACCTGATGCCAGGGATTCCATGACGGCTTGCTCATCGCTACTCCTGTTCGTCAACCGCTGCTACACCCAAGCCGACATCGCGAAGGGATGCCGGTGCCTGACCTCTGGCCTGAAGATGATTCGAAATGCGCTCGAGGACAGAGCGTTCGTCGCTGCTCTCCTTCGCCAGTTCGATCAACGCCTGCAGGACATGCCGGAACGTGTCACTTCGCCGGAGGCCGCGCTCGTCGATGTACGCGTTCACTTTGTGGACGTCACCATCGATCCAGAGGTGCATGAGGTGATGCGCCATATCGACGAGAGGCACGGTGACGGAGGCGTTCACTGTCGCCATCCCGAGTCCAGCACGCCGGCGCTGCTTCCACGGTCGAAGCTTGAACGTACTGCCAGAACCTTCGGTCACATCGCCCTCGGCGTCCGCGTCTCCCTCGACGGGTTCTCCGTCGTCGCCCTGCTCAACGCCGCCGGAGCGCAGGAGGATCGCGTATCGATCCGCGAGATCGCCTTCCGACAGATTGCACGAGAGCGCATATAGAATGCAGGCGCCTGCCGGTGCGTCGTTCATCCCGAAGTCGTGACGGTGAAGGAGGTAGTAGGTCGTTACGTCGTCCAAGCCCGTAAGGCCCTCGATGCCTACTACGGCCTGGCCATGTGTTAGCTCTCCGATGACGCGGCCAACGACGAACTCGACAACCATGCGGCGAACAGCTCGCAGAAATTCTGACACTGACATCGTCTCGCCCGGGTCGTTCGCTTTCTTAACCACTGGGTGCTTGCTGTACGCCTCAAGCGCAGGACCAGTGGCTGCCCAGACGAAGTCCGGTCCCCGGATTCCGGCGTCCCAAAACTCTCGCAGCTCTTGGCTGATCGTCCGGCGCATTTCGCCAAGAACGACATTGTCCCAGCCAGGCCGCGCTGCGACGTCGCGCTTCCGACAGATGAGCCACACCGAAGAAGCGAGGGCGGCCGATGCAAGTGAACGCATTCTGCCTGCACGCTCTGTCCGAATAGGCCAGGAGCCATCAACACAAAAGCCTGCTCGGGTAATTGACGCTACCAGCGCTTCCCAGGCATCCGGCTGTTTATTCGCGAACACGACAACAAGACGGCCATTAGGGTTGAGAGCTTCGAAGCAAGCCCTAAAAGCTCGTGACATTCCATCTTCATAGACGCGGCGTGATTGTTCCGCGTCTCCGAGGTGTCGGCTGGCTTCGTCGATGAGCTCGCCGTCATTGAGGTCGTGATTCCACTTGGGTCCGAGCGGATCCAACAAGACGCGATCAATTTCGCTCGAAGACCCATGCAGCGTCCGCCGTAGCCACACGAGGAAGAAGTCCATCAGATCCGAGTACTGAATCGAATCGTAGTATGGCGGATCAGTGATGATCAGATCCACTCCGCTGTCTCGAGCATTGATCGCGGACCCGCATACCACCTGGGACGGTGGTGCGCTTGCCATGTCGAGAAGGTGTGCGGCTACCTGTGCTACCCAATCGACGGCTTGCAGGAAACCGCCGCTGGAATCAGCCCAGGGCATGACCTCGACAAAGTCCCATGTTATCGGGAGCGCGAAGCGTGTGAATGTATGTCCAATCTTTTCCGCGCCAAGTTGCCATGTGCAGAACTCACTATTCCGATCAGCCAGACGCGAAAGCGCCGTATACAGGTACGCAGGCAGTGCTTCTGTCCAGGCAGTCGGGTACCCGAAGCTGGCGGCCGACTCGTGGGAGCTCCTGATCCAGTACGTGAACGCCCCTAAGGAGAGCAATTGCCGACTGCTAAATACGGTGCTCCACCTTGTCTTGCCGTAAGCGTAGGCAGTAAACGACGACCCACCAGTCTGGCGACTCCCGCCTTCAGGAAACGGTTCGTTCGGAATCCCAAACGGAAGCCTCCGAAATGTTTCCTCGAGCTCTCGTGGCTGCACCAGAGGAAGACGTAGTTCCAGCTCGGTCGGTAGCCTATACTCCTTACCGCTCGGCCCATCAATCACGACCGCGGTCAAGGCGATACCCATTCGCTGCGCCGACGCCTCAGTGCGAAGGTCTTCGCGTTCCATGGCTACAGTGCCGGGTTTGCCGCAGCACGGACACCAGGCACCCGCGCGGCTCATTGTTCCGTGCCCAAGCCGCTTATCGTGTTCGCGGCGCTGCGCGTTGTTGCCTCCGGCAACTGGCACGTCATTCTCGATACCGAACGAGACTCCGGTTTTATCGCTGTTCGGTTCTACGTGAAGCAAGACGCGCTTTTTCTCCTTCTTGGCTAGCCAACGCGTCTTCAACAAGGGAATCGTCGCGCGGCAGTTTTTGCACTTCACGGTCCGCGCCCAGAGGTAGGCAACCGCCGGCTTGGCTACCCAGCGCGCAGTGCGGCCGTCGGCCAAGTAGTCGCCGCCGAAATCGGCGTTCAGCGAATCGATGTCGGGTATTCCGTCGTCGAAAGTCGGGACGAGCTGCCTCGGTCGTGCCTGCTCCGGGTGCCGTCGGCGCCAGTCGTCCACGTCCTTCACTGGCTGGAAATCCGCGTAGGCAGGGTAGTAGCGCGCCAGCTCGCGGCGTGCCTCGCGCAGCACCCACCAGCCCCACGCCCGGACGTGCCAGGCCAGATCTGCTTCCAGAGTGTGTTCTTCGATTGAAAGGTCGACATCCTTTCCGGTCTGCGTGTCCTTGAGCGAGTGCTGCTGCGCCCCGTTCTTCTTCGAGTCACTTAGCCCCAGCTTGCGCAGCTGGCTGCGGAGCATCGCCCCCTTGAAGCCCTGCGCCTTGAAGAAGCTCTCCATGAAGGCGGCGTCCGAGCGAACGAAGTCCGGAAGCGGCCGTTTCTGACCGGCGAGCTTTTGCGGATACTCGAGCGTGCACTTCAGGATGAACCAGGCGACCGGATTGATGTCGACGGCCGTGACCTCACACCCGAGGCGCATCGCCTCGAGGGGGATGGCGCCACCGCCGGCGAATGGGTCGAGCACACGCGGCGCACGGCCGCCGAACGCCTTCCGGATCTCTTGACGGAAGAAGTCGATGTCAGCTTTGTTCTCGGTCTCGCGGCCCCAGTGAAGGATGCCGCCAATCGTCTTCTTGACGATCTTCTCCTCGCCGCGGCTTCCTGGGCCCTTCTTCTTCTCGATGACCTTCTCGATCTTCCCGCCGATGCGCTCGCACAGCTCGCGCCGCTTCTCAGGTGTGCCGGGATCAGGCAGCAGCGTGGCAATGAGCGCCGCCCGACAGGCCGCCAGCGGCCGGCGCGCCGGCCAGATGTGCAGGGTCGAGATATGCCCGTGGCGCACGTTCTTTTCGTGTACCGAGTCGAGTGACGCCTGTTCGAGAGGGAAGGCGACTTCGATGAGACGACGGTTGGTCATTGTTTCCTCTCCCGCCGCGATCTCTGAGATGCCTTCGGTCGTTTACGTGCTCTGTGCAAAGAGACATTGACCGAGTTCGCAGTTGTGCCAAGTGCACTTGCGATCTGAACGTTGGAGAAGCCGAGGTGACTCAGGCGTTTTGCCTTAGCAGGTTGATCCAGGCCCTTCAGCTGTTCGGCATACATGGCTGCCAAAGCCATGGCTATCCGTTCCAGAGCCTTGATGCCTCTATCCATCTGTTCAGCGGTCATGTGCGTGCACCCTTCTCCAGAAACGCCTCAAAACTTGGGAACTCTTGAGAGCTGGAAACCGCGCCGCGCAAGACTTTCTTCCACTTGCGGCGGACCTTGACAGATCGATCCACCAAAACTGCTTCGCGAAAGCGCTGTAACGACTTCCGCGTCTTAACCATGCGACGCAGAAAGCCCTGGAGGTGAAAGTCGGTGTCGACGATAGAGCATCCAATCACAACAATCCTGTCAGCAGTGCAGAGTGCCTGAAACGCGGTCTTCCACAGCTTGGCCCAGTGAGGATGCGAGAAGAATTTACCGTGAATCGGAGGAACAATCTGCCGCAGAAGCCCATGACGACCGTTCCTGCGGGGCCCCGTGATCAGGGTCGGCTTTTTCGAGAATACTTTCGTCAGGTCGGCCGACGAACCACGAACCCACCAGTTCATCGACCCGTGAAGCTTCAGAAGTTTGACTCCTTTAGCGTTGGAGACTGCTGCGTTGGGCCCAGCCCACTTGCATTTGCCTTTGCCACCGATCAGGTCGTAGCCCGACGCTGGATCCCACCCGGCCCGTTTGAGTGCTGAATCGAGACAGGTGTCGTAGTTCAGCGTGAGGACTGAGTCTCCAGACTCAAGCGATCGAGTGAGACGGTCATATCCAGTATGACCATTCGAGTTGCGGTCGACCTCGTTGAGGACGCCGAACAGCAGCGCGAGAAAGTCGTCGATCTCGGAACTTATTCCCGGCTCCGGTTTTGGGCCAGGTCCAGACTTATAGATCTCCGGGAAATCCTTAGCGATGTAGAGAAGGCTGAACGCTTCTTCAAGAGTCGGGTTTCGGCCCAGGGCGAGTTCCGCTCCCACCGCCAGGAGATGGTCGACGCGCTTCCTGGTGCCGGAGCCTTTCGCTCGTGCGTACGTGGCCGCGACGTCGAAAAAGTCTCCATTTAAAGGCGGCTTCAGACGCTTCCTGTTCAGTAAAACGTGGCCGATCGCTCCACGCGTTGCCCCGGCGCCAAGAATGAGGGCGGTCTGCAGGGAGCCCGACGCCAGCTTCACCTCTTCCTCCGAGTTCGGGCTGCCTTTGTCTTCTGAGATTTGCTGAGCGGGTAGATGTGAAGGAGCTTTGAGTTGCCGGCGTCGCCAATCTCAAACATGACACCTTGTTCGACCCATCGTCGGGCAGTGCGGCTGAAGTTTCCGGCATCAAGACCGACCTTCTGACGGATGTCTGTTTGCGTCTTGGTGCCATCACAGAGGTTGAAAGCACGAACTTGTTTTGACGCCGTGCCGACAATCTCGCGCACGCGATCTTCCGGTATTGCCGTGCGCCCGATTACTTGAACAAGACAACCCAACAATTGTTCAATGCGACCTTCTGCCGTCATGTAGCCTCCAGAAACGATCATCCTTACCCTGCCGCCTCGCGTACGGCCGCTTGAATAACAACGCGGATGTGACTTCATTCGCTTGGGCCAAGCATCTCTGGCATTGGCTCGGCCTCAGCAATCGCTACCACGAAGATGGCTTGTGAAAAATACCTTTCTCGTCGGCGAGTGTCACCGGAAACTGGCTTGCGTGCAGGGCTGACTGTCGAATCCGCTTCACGAACGTCGCGAGCCGTTTCAAGACTTGGCTGTGATACTGGTGAGGATTCAAGATGCCGACGGGCAGGGCCAGTTCTTGAGTCACTATCCTCACTGGTTCTGCGAGGTCGGAATCGTTCGTGACGAGTACAGCCAACTCGAAGCGTTTTTGGAACGCGTCGCGCACGAGATGTGTCGCGAGATTCACGTCTGAGCCCTTTTCTTCGGTCTTGTCGACCCACACCTGCTGAGGCGGTATCACGCGTGAGAGCGCCATGCGAACCGAATGAGTCATGAAGTGCCCGTACGTGACTGAGAGATTCGGAATCGTTCGTAGCGCACGAAGGTAAACCTGCTGGTCCATTGGCGCTGACGGATTGTGCGGGCGAGCGCTGACGCGGGCGGTGTAGTAGTAGATGTGTTGCACGACGTCCTGCGGCAGCATGATCTGACAGAGCTTCGCAAGGTCCAGCCATTTGTACGGCGTGCGCTTGAGCCCGCCGTAGTAGAGGTTGAAGCCGTCGACGTACACGTTGACGTTTGCCACGAACCCAGCTCCGTCTTCACCGACCTCCCTGGACCGACGCGAGACCTTTGACAGGAACCAAACTTGGCGGTATCCTGTTACTAATTTATCCCCCCTGCTTCTTCGGAAGCAGGCTGCGAGACCGGCTGCGAGGCCGGTCTCAGTGTTTTTGGGAGACAAATCCCAAGCTCAAAATCCAGTTCTCGCGCCCCAAGGGTTTTCCGTCGCCTGCTTCACCCAGCGATTGGCGTCCCTCTCAGGGAGATCCAACACGGTCTGCCAGAACCGTAGCTGGCGAGCGTCCAGTCCGCGGCCGTCACGTTTGCGAATCCACCCGGCCAGTTCAATGTCGCCCACGGTTTTCCGTAGCCAGCTGACGGCGTCGCTGCCGCCACTCTGCAGCACGCGGCCGATCACGAGATCCCGGTGCGTTGGCCATCGAAGGTCTTCGAACGAGTGGTCCCACAACAACGGGCGCAAGAGCTCGGGCAACGGAGTTCCAGCCGCCGGTTCCGCCCCCCCGCTTTCGCCAACCTCAATGATGTCGCGGTCGTTGACGATGACCCCGCGCGACTTGACGAGCAGTTTGGCAAAGGGGTCCTGGACGCGAACGAGCCGCGGGCGCGGAGATGCCGAGTGGAAGACTACGTGCAGCCAGTATTCCTGTCGAAGATTGCAGGCGCGTGCCCACTCGTTGTAGGACACCTCAACGTCGCCTGTGCCCGCTCGGCCCTTCACTTCAATGGCCCGGCGTTCTCCCGAGGGGTAGATCGCGAGCAGATCGAACCCGGGGTAGTCGGTTAGTCCAGCGGCGCGGGCTTTCGGCGGAGTGGAGACGTCCCGCACGTTCGAGCCCGCCGCTTCCTCGAAGGCGCGAGCCACCTGCATCGCGATCCCTTCCACGTTCGCGTCGTAGCGTTCGCGTTCGGCTTCAACGGAGGAAGGCACGATCAGCGCCCGGGCGATCACCGAGACCTGGCCGATCGATAGCTCATCGGGCTCGGTGTGAAGGGACGCGACCGCAGCGGCCTTTCGTTTCTCGAGAGCGCGCTGCTGATCCTTCACGCGTTCAAGCGCACCCTTTGCAGCCGACTGACCCTGTTGGACCTTTTCGGTGAGCCGCTGCCGGGATGCCGCCAGTTCGGCAGACTGGTAGTCGAACCCCCGGATGAGGAAGTCTTCTCGCTGAGGCAATGTCTGACGCAACGCCCGCCGGCGTTCGGCAAGCAGCGGTTCGGCCACCTGCATCCTTAGGAACTCGTCCGTCAGCACCTCGAGCTCGGCGGCCCGAGAGGCAAGGCTGACGAACTCTGTGGGAAATCGATCGCATCCGCGCAGAAGCATGAAATGTTCGACGGGGCAGGGGTCGAAGTGACCCTGCACGTCCACTTTCACTGCGATGAGTCTGTTGTGAATGGGTTCGCCAGGTCGGCGGACAAGCGACAACTCCGCCAGAAAGACCAGATACGGCTCGGAGACGGTGGGATCCACGAATGCAGCACCCCGACGCGCATCCACAGCGAAACGCTCCAGGACCAGCGAACGCAGTCGTTCAAAGACCGGCTCTCCCGGATGCACGAACACTGCGTCGTCCGCCTTGGGGCGGTACACGGTCAGCCGACCTCGTGCCTCGGGCGGGTAACTCTCGAGGACTTCCCACAGAGGGTTCAGTGCGCCGCGCTCTGTGGGGCGAAGAGAAAAGGCGCCATCAAGATCGCCATCCACGCGAAGCCGAAGCGATTTGGCGGCATCTTCCACGAACTGGCGCACGTACCCGGGTAGAAGCCTGCGCAGCGTCTCCCGCTCTGTGACCACGCGCAAGCGAGGTAGCTCCCGCTTGACGTCTCCGCCGTCTCCGAAGAGCAGGCGCTCGCGCTGGCGAATGGCGTCCACTTGGTCGCGCGTGAGGCGACCCTCGAGCCGCCGGGCCGCGTCGGCACCATCGTCCTGGACCAGCGCGTCAGCCAGGTACGAAGCGATCGAGACGTTTTCGAAGATACGCCCGACGACATCGAAGACTTTGTCGGACTTCAGCTCCCGCCGAATCGTGTCGAGCTTCCGAAGCAACGTGCCGATGACCAGCCCTTCCCGCGTGTTGTTCGCGACGAGGTTGACGATGACAACCGGGTCGTGCTCCTGCCCATAACGGTGGATCCGGCCCATACGCTGTTCGAGTCGCGCCGGGTTCCACGGCACGTCGTAGTTCACCATCAGCCAGCAGAACTGCAGGTTGATCCCTTCACCGGCAGCATCTGTTGCCAGCAGGTATTGCGCGCCACCGTCTGCTGAGGGGTTCCGGAAGCGTTCAACTTCGGCCTCTCGCTCTCTGAAATCCATGCCGCCATGAATGGCTGCAATCCTGTCGGTGAATCCCATGCCCTCCAGACGCTGTCCCACCCACTCCAGCGTGTCCCGATGCTCCGTGAAGACAATGAGCTTCTCTCCCCGGTAATCCGGTTTGAGCAGTAGCTCTCGCAGCACGTCGAACTTGGACTCGTGGCTGGCCGCGAGCACGCCTCGTGCAAGCTCAATCACGCCCAGCACTTCTCGGCGCTCGGTTTCCAAATCCACGAGCGAAGTAGTTCTGATGACCTGAAGCAGCCGGTCCTCGTCCTGCTCGTGACTCTCTCGACCGTCCACGGCGGCTTCCTCATCCGCCGTGGAATCCTCGAAGGGGTCGCGCAGTCGCAGCTGCGCTGCGTGCAACTCCTGCGGCGTCAGGCGACCCTCACGCACGCGTTCGATGACCTCGTCTAGCCGAACGAGACGGCGCTCCATCGATCGCAGAACTGCGTACGTCGAGCTCGCCAGGCGGCGCTGGAAGACGCCGAGTGCCAGCCGAGCGGCCGATGGATTGAGGATGCCGGCGCGGTTGTAGAACGTCCGCATGTACGCCGTCGTCCGCTCGTAAAGCTCTTGCTCGCCAGCCGGGCCAGAGGTCAGGTCGAAGCCAAGCGTGTCGGAGATCCGTTGCGGGTATATGGGTGTGCCATCGAACCGCACCATCTCCTCTTTGGTTCGCCGGATGAAGCGCTTTCGCCGTTCTTCGGCGGGGAAGGCCCGAAACGCGTCCTCGGTCGATAGAACCTCCGGTTCGAGCAATCGCCATAGCGCGTAGTACGGGAAGTCCTTCCCCATATGAGGCGTGGCGGTGAGCAGAAGCAGATGATTGGCCGACCACGGGAGCGCCCATTCAGGGTCGGTTGCCATGACCCCCGCGAGTGCTTCAGCGAGCTGGTATCGGTCAGTTTTTCGAACGCTCAGATCCGCGTCACGACTGGCCGCGAGCTTGTGTGCCTCGTCGAAGATGACCACGTCGTACGGATCGACCTCACGACTCTGGAGCTTGGCGAACATCGACGTGCCCGCGAGCGTGTCAACGCTGCAGATCACATAGCTGCCGGCATCGCGGGCGAAGGGATTTTCGGATTTTGCGTCTGCGCCGCGAACGATGCGAAAGCGCAGACCGAACAGTGTCCGGAGCTCTCTCTCCCAGTTCCCGATGAGACCGGCGGGCGGAACGATGAGGACCCGGCGGATGAGACGACGCGCCTGCATCTCTCGAATGTAGAGTCCTGACATGATCGTCTTGCCCGCGCCCGCGTCGTCCGCCAGCAAGAACCGAAGGCGCGGCTGCGTGAGCATGTGCTCGTAGACCGCGATACGCTGGTGCGGAAGCGGCTCGATGCGGGATGTCTCGGTGGCGAATGTGGGGCTGGCGACGTAGCCGTACGAGAGGCGTTCGACTTCGGCGATTAGGCGGACGTGTTCGGGGTTCGCGAGAAAGTCGGTCCTAGCGGCCACAGCTTTCGAACCGCTTGAAGCCGGGGTGCTTGTTCGCGCGGCCGCGTGAGAAGTCCGTTCAGCTTCGAGCGTCCGGATTCGCCGGAGTACTTGGTCCGAGGGTCGTGACTTGCCGCGCTCCCATCGATTGACAGTGACGAACGAAACGCCAAGTAACTCGGCTAGGGCGGCCTGCGTCAGGCCGAGCCGGCGGCGCACCTCCAGGATTGGGCTGAGCTCCACGGACACATTATGACATAACAATCACATATAGTGAATATCTGGTTTTGTGGCTGTTATAACATCAACCTGAGGGCGCTCTCAGCTGATCCGCAGGTCGGTAGCGATGGGGTTGGCCATTCAACGAGGTGGTCGTGGTAAGCGCCTGCACGTTCATCGCGAATGAGGTTTCGAGATAGCCTGTTAGAACCTTCGGCTCCACTCTTTGGGCCAGCGTTCGATGACGACTTTCTTGTCCGTGTAGAACTCGATTGCGTCGCGCCCCTGGCCGTGCAGCACGCCTAGGAAGCTGTCCTTCCATCCGCTGAACGGGAAGTACGCCATGGGTGCGGCAACGCCGATATTCACACCCACGTTGCCGGTCGGCGCTTCATAGCGAAACTTCCGCGCGGCAGCACCGCTCGACGTGAAGATGGACGCGGCGTTGCCGTACGGGCTCTTCGAGAGAATCTGAATCGCCTCGTCCAGATCGGCAGCCTCGTTCAACGACAGCACCGGACCAAAGATTTCAGTCGTCGTCAACTCGCTCGCGGTATCGATGCCGGCGAGCACCGTCGGTTTGAGAAAGTTCCCTGTCTCGATCGGCGCATCACGCCCGTCCAGGAGCGCGGTGCCGCCATCGTTGAGCCCTCGGTCAATGAGCTGCATGATTCGGGACTTGCTCGCAGGCGTGATGACCGGGCCCATTTGGACCTTGTCGTCCAGCCCGTTGCCGACGCGGATCGTCGACGCCAGATCCACCATCCGGGTGGGGAAGTGCTTCGAGGCGTCTCCGACGGTGATGGCCGTCGACACCGCCAGGCATCGCTGTCCCGCGCAGCCGAATGCGCTGTCACCCACGATCTTCGCCGTCATCTCGAGGTCGGCGTCCGGCATGACCACCACGTAGTTCTTGGCGCCGCCCTGGCATTGGACACGCTTGCCGTGTGTGGCTCCCTCTGCATAGATGTACTTCGCCACGGGGCTGGAACCGACGAAGCTGATCGCCCTGACGTCGGGGTGGTGCAGCAAGGCGTCGACCGCCGGCTTCGCGCCGACCACCAGATTGACGACGCCGCGCGGCAGCCCCGTCTGGTGCAACAGCTCGAACAGCTTGAGCGCGGTGAGCGGCACGCGCTCCGACGGCTTCAAAATGAACGTATTGCCGCACGCGATGGCATACGGCAGGAACCAGAGCGGAATCATCGACGGGAAGTTGAACGGCGTGATTGCGGCGGTGACACCCAACGGCTGGCGGATCATCATCTCGTCGATCCCGCGCGACACGTCTTCCAGGTTGTAGCCCTGCATCAGCGTGGGAATCCCGCACGCCACCTCGACGTTCTCGATGCCTCGCTGCAGCTCGGCGCGCGCTTCGGCGAGCGTCTTCCCGTTCTCCATCGTCGTCGTGCGCGCGATCTCGTCAGCGTGCTCCTGGAGGAGCTGCTTGAATCGGAACAGATATTGAATGCGCTCTTGCGGCGGGACTTGTCGCCACGCGGGGAATGCCGCGGCCGCCACGCGTACAGCAGCGGCAACATCCTCTGCTTCGGCCAGGGGGATGCTCGCGAGGAGTTCGGTGGTTGCGGGATTCGTGATCTCGGCGGCCGTCGACGATGCGCCGCGCAGCCACTCGCCATCGATGTAGTTTGCTGCCAGATTGACGTGTGCTTCGATCATGTTACGCTGCCTGTTCGCTCCAGTGCACCATCGGGAGACCAGGGACCGGTGCACGAAAATAGGGGATGCGCGTACCTTTCAGAGAACCAATGTACACCGTTCGTAGATCGCAGCCGCCGAACGTGACGCTCGCCATCCACGGTGCCAGGCCGCGACCCGTGGCGAACAGGACGTCCTCGGTGACCTCGTTGCGCAGGAACGCTTGCTCGAGCGCGTCCACCTGCTGCGGGTCGCCTTCATCCAGCAGAATGCGCAAGTCCCCCTGCGGTGTCAGCACGAACAGCTTATCGGAATAGACGAGCGTCCCCCAAAGATTGCCATAGCTATCGAAGGCGATGCCATCGGGCCATGCGCTTTTCCCCAGGCTGCTGGGGCCGAAGACTTCTCGCTCCGCGACCTCGCCCCTGTCGTCGATGCGCAAGCGCGTAATGCAGCCTCCCGTGGTCTCCACCACGTAGAGGAACCTCTCATCGGCGTCGAAGCGGATCTCATTGGTGAAGCGGAAACCGTCGGCCACGATATGAAACGCGCCATTCTCGTACCGGGCGAGATAGCCGTCGGCCAGATCCGCTCGCAGCGCACGCATCCAGCTCTTGAGTCTGGTGGACACCGTGATCCAGATGCGATCCCGTGAATCCCGGAGGACGAAATTGACCTTCCCGATCGGTTGGCCATCGATCCGGTCGGCCACGACTTTCGAGGTTCCGTCCCTCGACATGACCTCCAGGCAGTCCGTACCGAAGTTCGAGATCAAGAAGTCACCGTTGCGGGCGAACGCCAGTCCGTTCGGCAGCGTCCCTTCCAGATACCGCTGAGCCTCGCTGTTGGCCGCCTGAAAGTGTCCCGATCGCCGTTGGGCGATGATCTCCTGACGACCGTTTGCCGTCAGCCGTACGACGCCGCCGCGGGCATCGGCAACCCACAACGTCCCGTCTGGCTCCGCCAGAATGCATTCGGGCCGCTGCAGCTCCTGCCCAATATACCGAATGGCGCTCTTGTCGATGCCGAAGTCGAGAATCGGGTTGGGCTTTATAGCGTCACGTGTCGGCAGAATCGACCCCGCCCTGCCTTGATCCCTTGATCCCTAGACCCCTTGATCCCTAGACCCCTTAGTGAATGGTCCAGCCGCCGTCGACCATCAGCACGTGGCCGACGACCATGTCGGACAAGTGACTGGAGAGAAACAACACGGCGCCGACAACATCCTCGGGTTGGTTCCACCGCCCGACGGGTAGCATCTGGCCCGTGGCCCACTCCTTGTAGCCAGGCCGCTCGAGAATCACGCGCCGAGAATCGGTCTCGGTAATGCAAGGCGCCACCACATTCACGGTGACACCTTGCTTGGCCCATTCGAGCGAGAGCGCGCGTGAGAGGTGATGCACGCCAGCCTTGGCCGCTGCATAGACCGAGCGCATGCGGAAGGCGACCTCGCCAAAGTTGGAGCCAATGTTGATGATCTTGCCGCCCCCCTGCGGAATCATCACCCTGGCCGCGGTCTGGCACGCGAAGAACACGCTCTTCAGGGAGGCGGCCATCGTCCGGTCGTATTCTTCCTCGGTCACGTCGAGCGCCAGATTCGTCCCGGTCCATCCGGCGTTGTTGACCAGGATGTCGATGCGGCCGAAGGCCGTGGTGGCCTGGTCGACCAGGGCGCGGACCTGATCCACCTGTCCGACGTCGGTCGGCACGATCAGGGCCTTGCGTCCGAGGCCTTCGATCTCGGCTTGGACCTCCTTGATCTCGTGTTGCCGTCCCTCGGGATGCTTGGCGAGCACGACGTGTGCACCGGCACGTGCCAGACCGAGGGCGATCGCCCGACCAATGCCTTGCGATGCGCCGGTCACGATCGCAATCTTGTCCCGCAGGCCAAAGCTCGAATAATCCGTCTGCATTAGATCAATCCTCGCAACGTTCCTCCGATGTCGATTCCAGTGCCGGTGATGAACTTCGCCAGCGGCGAGGCGAGAAACACCACGGCATGCGCCACGTCTTCCGGCTGACCGATGCCCATCGGAAGCTGCCGATCCTCGAGGAACTTCTTGACCGCGGCATCGCGGTCGAGACCGTAGTGCTCCTGGATCTGATCGGCGAGACCGCCCGGCCGGGTCCACATGCGCGTCCAGACAGGTCCAGGCAGCACGGTGTTCACGCGCACGCGCGGCGCGTACTGCTTGGCCAAGGCCTTGGTCAGGTAGAGCAGGCCGGCCTTGAACGTGCCGTAGTCCATGAAGGTGGACTCGGGCTGCTTCGCGAGGTCGGATCCTGTGATGACCACTGATGCGGCACCGACGTCGGCCATCTTGGGAACGAGGGCGCGACACATGCGAACGCTCCCCATGAGGTTGATGTCGAACGAGCGCGTCCAGCGCTCATCGGATATCTCCTCGAAGGGGGTCGAGTTGCCGACGCCCAAGTTGTTGATCAGGATGTCTGGTGGCCCGCCGAACGTGTCGAGCACGTACCCTACGGTCCGCTCCACCCCCTCGGCGGTCGCGAGATCCGCGGCAATGGTTCCACGCCATCGCGACTGCTTCTCTCGAAGCGCGGCTTCGTCTTGGTCTGCGACGATGACCTCCGCCCCTTCCTGCGCCAGCAGGTTGGCCGTGGCTTCGCCGATGCCATGCGCGCCCGCTGCCACGAACGCCTTCTTGTTCTCGAGGTGATAATCCATACGGCTGCGAATCCTCCATGCTGCGCTCTCGAGGCCGCGACGTCTCAGTTCCTCGCGCGCCATTCGTCCGCGAGCTTCTGCACGACCTCCGTTGGTGTTGGTCCGTCGTGGACCACGACCCGGTAGCGTAGCGTAAGAGGCTCGTCCGCAGGAATGGTCAGCGGTCCAAGCGCGGCAATCACGGGATTCAGCATCCAGAGCGAACGCGAGTTGTGCCACGTGCTGGGCGGGTTCTGCGGATGGTCGATGACAGCGGCGCCGGCGGTCTTTCCGCTGGGCACCTTGATGACGTAGCCGTACCAGGGCGACGGCGGCCAGTTCAGCTCCGGCACCGAGTAGTGCGGGTTTCGCAGATCGACAATGCCGTCGGCATTGGTGAAGTACGACTCGCCATCCTTCCGGGCTTGAAAATTGAACCCGGAGAACGACTGCTTGTTCAGCCGATAGTCAACGAGAGGGGCCACGCGGAAGCTCAAGTCGATGACGTACACGCCGTCGCGCTCGACCACCGTCGCGACAGTCGTCTCGTCGAGCATCTTCCGTTTGCCGACGATCCAGTCGTTGTGAATCTCGATCTCGGCGTGATTGGCGTCCGCGCCCAGCAGTTTTACATCGGTCGTTCGAATCAATCGTCCTTCTCGAGGGGCGTACACACCCCAGCCCCAGAAATCGACCTTGGTGATGTTCCATCCAAAGAGCGGTGCGTGGGGCCCCCCCTTTGAGGCGTCGAGGGGCTGGCGAAACTCCGCGTCGTGCCAGGCAAGGTACATGCCGCGATGATGCGGGTGATCGTCAGGGGCAATGGCGGTCACCGGCTCCCCCGAGGGTGTGTTGACCGGATGAAAGCACGCCACGCTCGGCGAAGTGAGCGGCACATCCGCCGGCTTGTTGGTCATGTACTCGAGCACCACCCGGTCATCCGGCGTCTTGAGCTGCATGCCATGCGTGACGGGTGTCAGCGTGTAGCTCGCTGCGGGTGTTGCCTGCGACGTCGGTCCCACGCGAGAGTGCTCCGCGGCGGGCGCAGAGGTGAACCGAGGCCCCAGCAAACAGATCGCAACAAGACAGGAGGCGCGTGTCAGTCTCAGATCCATGGTCATACAATCCTGTGATTATCGATTATCGTTCATGAAACGTATCATAGGGTCGGTCACACGCGCCAGGAGCCACCATCACAATCACCATTGAGCGCTCTTTGGTCATCGTCGGCTTTCTGTGTAGAAACGCATCCTGAGGCGGCGTCCGCGGCCGCGAACGTTGGCAGTGCGAGTTACTGCTCGGAGCCCACGCCCGCGGGGAGCGCAAACGCGATGTATCCCCGCACAGCATCATCAGCGCGGCCACGTCCTCTGCGCTCCGACCCAAACGATGGCTGCGCCGAGGAGGGCACCACCAAGAATTGAAGCCCCTTCGCCTCGTACATCGCTGGGATTCCTTGCGTCCCCGCCGGCAGCTGGTAGGTCCACAATACTTCACCGTTGGCCGCGTCGTATGCCCTCAGCTTTCCGTCGGGGCCGTTCACGAACAGCAGCCCGGTCGACGTGACGATAATCCCGCGACGCTCGCCGCCGCGGAGCATCCCCGTCTCCTTGCCGCCTTCCTCGACGGCCTGCTCGTCCTCTCCGAGGGGACGCTTCCACTGAATCGTGCCGGTATTGAGGTCATAGGCCACGATCGACGACCAGGGCGGGCTGATGATGTGCCCTATCGAGGTCGACTAAAAACTCGATTATCGATTATTCTGAGGAATAATCTAATGGTCTGGTTGACCGCTTGTCAATGACTCCGGCCTCCCCCGGAGCACCCGCTTGCCGTGTCGCGCACATCGTGCTCTACAGGGAGGAGCAACGCCGCTGGGCGGGATGCAGCGGCGGCCAAATGCCAAGCTATTTCGGAGACACCGCACTAGGTAGGGCCGCCTCGCCGAGGCGGCCGTGACGGGCCGGCCACGGCGGTTGGCCACGGCGGTTGGCGAGTGGCGATCTGCCGATGCCCGGAGCCGGCTCGTAACCGCCTGGTCCGGCTCATAACAAACCAGATAGCAGGCGCCGGGCCTGTCAGGTACCCTGTTTCGACTCCGACCTAACCACCGAAACGACGTGTCCACCATGCAGACCAAGCTCACTCGACGCGCCTTTCTGCAAACCGCGGCCGCTGCGGCCGTCGTCTCGTCGCGCTCTCGCTCCGTTCTGGGCGCCAACGACCGGGTGCGGATGGCGGTCATCGGCACCGGCACGCGCGGCATGATGGTGGCTGGATTCTTGGGTCAGCACAAGGACTGCATGTTCGCTGCGGCTTGCGACGTTGCCAAGGACAGGCTCGACAAGGGTGTCGCCAAGCTGGGTGACGCTGGCGTCAAGGTGGATACCTACGAAGACTACCGCCGCATCTTGGACCGCCAGGATATCGATGCCGTTCTGGTGGCGACGCCGGACCATTGGCACGGGCCGATCACCGTCGACGCCTGTGCCGCCGGCAAAGACGTGTACGTGGAGAAGCCGATCTCCAACGCCATCGAGCCTGCGCAGAAGATGGTCGAGGCGGCGCGCACGCACAACCGGGTCGTCCAGGTCGGCTTGCAGCAGCGTCAGGGCGAGCACTTCAAGGAGGCGGCCGAGCTCGTGCAGGGCGGGCTGCTCGGCAAAGTCACGCACGCCGTGCTGCAGTATCCCGGGGGTTACACCGTCCCGCCCGAGCCCAACGAAGCGCCTCCGCCCGAGCTCAATTGGGAGCTGTTCCAGGGACCGGCGCCGCGCCGCCCCTACAAGCCCAGTCGACAGCGACGATGGCGCGCGTACTATGACTACGGCGGGGGGCTGGTCACCGACTGGGGCGTCCATCTCACGGATGTCGCGCACTGGTACCTGAAGGCGGACGCAAAAGCCCCGCTGCTGACCAGCGCCTCGGCGCAGTATGTGAACGTGCCCAATCCCGAGAACGACCAGGTGCCGGACGCGTTCATCGTCTCCTGGCAGTACGACGACTTCGTCATGTCATTTACCAACGCCGTGATGACCGACCCGGAGTTCGGGCTTCAGGGCAACTATTTCTTCGGTCCGAAGGGCAGCCTCCAGGTGCACCGAGGCGGCTATCAGATTCAACCGGCCCGGCCACGCCGCAGCCGGGATGGCGCCGAGCCACCGCCTCCGATCGAGGCCAGGCGCCGACCGTTCGACGAGAACTACGCCGACGACCCACACACGGTCGCCCAGTGCCGCAACTTCTTGGACTGCGTCAAGTCGCGCGAGAGACCGGTGAGCGACATCGAGATCGGCTTCCACTCCAC
>WHTT01000072.1:32419-32772 GCA_009377605.1 Luteitalea sp. | reverse complement strand
CAACCAGTGCTGGTTGGCGGCCCGCTTGTTGCGGGCCGCTACGGCGAGTCTCGCCGAAACGCGAAGCGTGAAGGCGGAACGTCGGGCCTACACATCCCGGGCGCCCGCGTCCAACATCTGTCTACTTTTACCGCACGGAGGTAGTGCTGGTTCCCCCCGGGGTCCCCATTCGCCGGTGGACGGTCGCCGTTCGCCGATTTCCGTATAATCGGCAGGTGCCTTTCCGCCTATCGCGCGTCGCTCTGCTGTTGGTGGCCTTCGTCTTTCTAATCGCCATCCCCACGCTCGTCGACTTCTATACCGACTGGCTTTGGTTCGGCGAGACCGGCTACCAGCGGGTGTTCCTGCGGGTG